>JBBPYM010000073.1:0-6817 GCA_038199905.1 Chitinophagales bacterium
AAACCCTTCACTGGTGCAAAACCCCGGATGGTAAAGGAAATTTACCACAGAGAAATGCCTGAAGAAGAAAAAGAGTTACACAGAGACCTCCCTCTGTGTAACTCTTTTTCTTCTTCCGGCATTTCTCTGTGGTTATCTTCTTCGTTTTCTGCGTATTAAAAAGATAGCCACAAGTACAGAAACCCCCGAACTAATAATCAACCCCACCGGCCACCCCGATGACAATGCCACCGGTTCCACATCACCAATAATAATCATGTTGGCCCAGAAATAAGGCAGCGATCTTTCGTTGCTTTTATTTTTCAAGATAAAATCCAGTTTGGCTTTTTGCAAGGCACTGTCTTTACACATACCCTGTGAAAGGTACTTATGAAACAGCTCGGATATCTTATAAATGCTTTGCTCATCAGCATTCCATAAAGTAGCAGCCACCGAAGGAATACCAATCGATGCAAATGCTCTTGCAAAGCTGTACACCCCTTCACCACTAGCATTTTTTCCAACATTGGTCTGGCAGGCGCTCAGTACAACCAGGCTGGCAACAGTTGAGCCCATTGCCTGTAGTTCAGATAGCTGAATAACAGAATCCTGCATGTATAACAAGGGTTCCGGCACTGTGCTGTCTGCCACTGCATGGGAGAAGATGTTAATAATTCCGGAACTGCCCAGGTTATGTATAAAGTTTCTTTTCGTGGCCTGTTCCCCGATGAATAGGTCTTTGCTGCGATAATTATCCGCAGACGTTTTTAAAGAAACCTCCGATTGTTTTAGGTCCGGAAGTTTGAGATAGGGTTGAAAAGAAACCGGCGCATAACCAACAAAGTTATGCCTGGCCGCCTTTGGTTTCGAGTAATTTAACAGGTAACGCGCCGAATATACATAGCTGAAAACATGGGAGCTGAGTAAAAAATGCCTGCCCTCTTTATCAGTACACAAGGCTTCAAAAGGAAGGATGAAATTGTCCGGGCAAACTATTACTCTTCCACCTATGATTTCTAATGGCTGAAACAGAATTTTATAAAGCTTATTCGAGACCGTTGCAAACTGGTCATATTTTTCAAGCAACGACTTTTTACTTTTACACATACCATTAAACGTAGTAACAAGTTCGTAGCTGAAATTGTCTTTACCATATTTAAGGATTTTTGAAGCGCCAGGTGTAATTCCCAAAACATACAACACCGTGTCATTCATGAAATAGTGAATAAAGCTTTGCTGGTGTGTGCCAAGGTATTGCTGTAACTCATTTATCGAAACGATTTTATCAGCATACTTGTACTGGTAATAGACCGGGTATTTTTTCTCAAGCGATTTCACGTACACTTCCAATTTTTCCTGGGCTTTAAGAACATTGGATTGTCGGGCATCGTAATCTTGCTGATTTTCCTGTGTTACGAGTGCCAGGTTTTGTTTGGCTGTTACCAGTTCAATTTTTAATGATTGTTCCCTGGCTATTTCTTCTGCTGGCAGGTATTGGGCTGCGCCAATTTCGTTCAGTTTGTCGTTTAATAGAACGGCCCTGCTTTTTTCCATAAAGAAGAAGGCAAGCCTTGTGTCTTTAGCCTGGAAACAAGCCTCCATGGCGGTGTTGAAAAATTCTCTTGTTTTGTCGCGCCAATAGAGCTTGCTCAATTCGCCTGCCTGCTCATGGCGGACTTTAGTGATTAATGTGTCCATCAATAAGGCGGTTCGTAACGACGCAGACAGGTATGCCTTATTGCTTGTCTGCATGTACAGGTTGAGTAATATTTCAGTTTTATTGTTAAAAATAAAAAGCAATAATTCTTTGTTTCCGATTACTTTCAGGCTGGCGGATGAAGGGTTTGCAACATAATCTGAAGTACTGCCCGAAATATCAAAATAGCTTAGTGCCTTGTGATTAGATTCAAGCGCTCGCAAAAAATTTTTTCTGTAAAAACTTACGGCTCCAAGGTTGAGGTGCGCTTTCGCCTGTCTCTCTGCATCATTTGCTTTTTCTGCAAAAAAGATGGCTTGCTGGTAGTTTTTTACCGCGCTGCTATAATCGGCCAGGTTGTTCAGGTAAAAATTTCCATAGTCTGTATAGTCATCTGCCAACTGTGCGAGATCATTGGTTTTTATCCGGGAACTGATAACTTTTCTAAACAGGGTGTGGGCCGCCGTATAATCGGACCTGGATGCTGCAACCAAAGCTTTTATTTTGGTCGTGTTTGATATCTCGAAATTATCCGTTAAAGCCGTTGCTAATTTTAATGATTTGTCAGCATCTGATAAAGCATTTTTATAATCTCCGAGGAAATAGTAACATTGAGCTCTTTGCGAGAGGAACCGGGTCACCAGAGAGGAGTCTGATATTTTCTGGGATGCCAGCAATCCTGTAGTGCTTTCATCTATTATTTTCTGGTAGTCTTTTTTCTCGAAGAATATCCCGTTTTTCGCGAGCCTTAATAATAATATTTCATGCTGCTGTTCTTGAATATTGCCAGCAACTGAAATGGTGCTGTCAAAATATGCGAGTGCCTCATTGTACAGTTGAATGCTTTTGTAGTAGTAGCCCAGGTTTTTATAACAATTAATGGAGTAACTTAAAGAACTACCATTTCCGGCTGACCTGTTGACATGCGCGGCGGTAAGGGTGTAGTTAATAACAGCATTGTTCGCGATGTTGTTGTTTAGCCTGAACTCGTAAAAGCCGAGCCGATTGAATATACGGGCATATACAGAGTCCCTGGTTATTTTACACTCATCGTATCTTTTTGCCAGGTCAATTAATACATTTCTTTTCTGTAGCGTAGAAAGTGACGTGTCATTTTCAATGTTGAGCAACTGTTCTTTTATATCTTTATTAGTAGGGCATTGTGCATTGACGTTATTATATTGGCCACAAATACAAGCCAGTGCCAATATCAGGACTTTTATTGTTCCCGGACGGTTTTTGTATTCTGCTAAATTAGCGTGCATATTACTTTATCATAGCTCTGCTTTTTATAAATGCTTTTTCAAGCACGTCATTGTGAATTACTGTTGGTGGATTAAAAGCTCCGTCGAGTTTGGTCCACAGGGAGTTCTTGGTAAACGACCCTGATTGTACATCTGCTTCAATAAGGTTGTAGTTGGCGCAGATTATCCCTGTTGTAACGGGCGCGGCAAAGGAAGAACCAATTACAGTGCGGACGGGATCTATTGGATTCTGAAACCAGAAAGCTCCCGGATCATCAGCATACACGCCGATGTCTACCACATTTTTAGAAAAGTTCTGTGTTGTTGCATATGTTCTGGTGTTTACCGTTGTTACGCAAATAACATTTTTGAGATCCCTGGCCAGCGAGCCTGGATAAAAACTTACTGAGTCCAGGTTTCGCCTTGCTATCGGGCCATATGAACCAAATAAGGAATTCTCTACATCAGTACTGATATTACCAGCTGCAGCTACCAGTAATATATTTTTTGGCACCAGGTATTCTTCAATATATTTTCTCAGTAGGAAAGCCGAGGAGTCAAGAACGTTGGATCCCTTTAAATACCTCGGTGCATAAAAACCAAAGCTCGCGTTTATGATTTCGGCCCCACGGTTAGCAGCATACGAAAATCCACATAGAACATCAAACAAATTACTTTTGCCGGTGCTACTATGAATTTTTACCGGTAATATTCTCACACCGTTTTGGCCATATTTAGCTACCTGGTCCACAATAAAACGTGTTACAACGGTGCCATGTTTGTAAGCATGATCGTCGCTGAAATCGGGTGTGTTATAGGCAAAGTTCCAGCCATTTTCACTTCCTGCTCCCAGGCATGATTCAGTAGTGTTTTTGTAGAGCATGTTGCGAGGAATCTGCGTGGTGTCGAGACCGGTATCAAAAACCGCAACCGTTACTGCGCGTTGAGTGGTGTTTCTTGGTCGCTGCGGTTTAGAGCCCTGGGAATTATTCAGTATCGTATCTTCCGTTCTTATCGAAAAATTTGCGCTGTAGTAAACAGGACCATCACCCCCGCTTGGACCGCCAGCGTCTTTGGTGCCATTTCCGCCAGAGGCAGTCTGTTGTGAAATATAGGCTGCTGCGCCAGTGCCCGTTAACGAGAACAGTGTGCTGTCACAACCTTTACAAACGCTAAAAACTTCCACGTCACCGAATTTGGATCGGATGCTGTCCAGCCATTTGTTAAACTGCGTCGGTGTTGTTCCCGGTTTTCTAAGTATGATCAGGGGGTTTTTCTTTTCAAAGGGTGCCGTCACAAATGGAACCCGGTCTTTACCGTTCTGCCTGTCCACGCAAGATGAGGCAATACTAACTATAAACATCAAACCTGTCAAACCTTTGAGACCGCTTAGAAGACGGCTTGTTAAACACAGAATCTTGGTCATAATTAGATAGTATAGATTTTGTAAATAGCTGTTTATGTCACTGTACTATTGAAATGCCGAAACCGGATAATAATATTAACGAATTTATTCAGCATTTCGGTCGATAGCCATGTTATATGTTTGAAATCCAGGCCATGTTCGCCGATTTTTATTGCCGTTGTGCTTCTGTCGTCTTTTTTGAAGAAAGGGAAACAATCTCTGTTGACTTTTTTTGCCAGGCGACTTAGATGCAGCCAATAAACCCAATGTGTAAGTTTGCGGTAAGAACAATTTCAACTAACAGGTTGTATCGTTATAGGCTTGTCAAAACCAATTATTATCAGCTTGTACCCTTCATTGCAGCTTTTAAGAAATCTGAAGCAAATTCCGAACTGCCGATCCTTTTTGCGAAGCTTAGCCAGTTTTTTTCATTGTTAAAGAAATCATCACTGCTTTCGTCTGCAAGGTTCATTACTTCGGCGTATTGCATCAGTTTGGGGTCATGATAAATAACCTGGAGAATTTCAGGCGAGAGCATTTCATTAAGGGCGTCGGATTTACCAGGGTCCACTGTTTGATCTCCGCGACTGCGAAACCAAGCGCTGAAGAAGTTAATCAGTCCAGTGGTTATTACCCTTGCTTCTGGCGCCATCCTGAGTTCGCCAAATGTGCCAAAATTAAAAGCAGTCAGCGCATAATGAGGTCTTATTAAACCGTTCTCAAAATAATTTTATAAGCAGGGTAGGTCTTGTCTGCACTGTTGAATAATGCCGACCTTTCGCGCTCATATTGTAGATATTATAGGTTATCCTTTTCAGGAGGCGGGCAAAGATTTCACTAACACAATTAGAATAAAATTGACATCCTACTATTTGTGCCTTGAGTTTATTGGAAGAATAAAGCCGGTTTAACAGTGAACTTGTTTACTCTATATTTGCGTACCACGCATATACAAAATCTTAGGAATTGCTTAAATGCCATTAAATGACTATCACAAAATATCTTCTTGTTGTTTCTCTACTTGTTGCCTCTACTATGCATGCGCAGAAGAAAGCAAGAACAATAGTTTCTATAAAGGGCGAGGACTTTTATATCAATAATAAAATAACGTATAAGGGTATTCGCTGGAAGGGTTACCGGGTGGAGGGCCTACTTCATAATTCCCGTATGGTCCAGGGCATATTCGACGATTTAAATCCTGATACCAGGGGCAGGTTTGTTTATCCCGATACAGAAAACTGGGACCCGGACCGTAACACAAACGAGTTTGTACAGGCTATGGGTGAATGGTACCAGCACGGATTGCTAGCTGTTACACTTAATTTGCAGGGTGGCAGTCCTACCGGTTATGGCAACAAGAACTGGATTAATTCAGCATTTGATGAAACAGGAAGCCTGCGTGCGGATTACATGTTACGCCTGGAAAGAATTTTAAACAGGGCCGATGAGCTCGGCATGGTCATTATTCTTGGTTATTTTTACCAGGGACAGGACCAGCATCTTAAAGATGAAGCAGCGATCATTAACGGTGTTAACAAAGCTACCGATTGGTTAAAAGAAAAGGGATACAGGAATGTTATGGTAGAAATTAATAATGAGTGCAACGTGCCCTATGATCACGACATACTGAGGCCCAACCGCGTGGACGAATTAATTAGACTTGTAAAAGATAATAAGAAAAATGGATATTGTTTATTGGTGAGCACCAGTTATGGCGGAAACTTTGTGCCGCTTCAAAATGTTGTGGAGTCGGCAGATTTTTTGTTGATCCATGGAAATAGTGTAACTGATCCTGATCGTATCACTCAACTGGTGCAAGAAACAAAAAAGGTGAGTGGTTATAAAACTAAACCGATTCTTTTCAACGAAGATGATCATTATAATTTTGAAAAGCCAGTAAACAATTTCGTGAATGCAGTTAAGGCGCATACATCCTGGGGCCTGTTCGATTACCGCCGTGCGCATGAATCTTATAATGAAGGATTTCAATCCGTACCTGTGGATTGGGGCATTCATTCTTCCCGTAAGAAAGCATTTTTTAATTTGTTGAAGGAGATCGCCGGGGGTGGGTTGTAGTTTTGCCAGCGGGTTTATTAGCACGCTGTGGAGGTGACTAGATTCTTTGTTCCAGCAGAACGTTTGAATGAAGTACACGAACAATGAGCAACGATACCGAAGTACCAAACCGTTGTTCCGCTGGAACAAATGTTTGTTTGTTGTTTTTCTACCCACAGGTCGTTCCATCCGGAACGAAGCAGCGATCACATAATATTTGTCCCATTCAAATGCGAAATCCTCTTCCAGGGAACGATAGGTGGGTAGAACAAAACGCATCAAGGAATTCTGTTCCCGCGGAACGGCCCAATGAAGTACACGGACAACGTGCAACGATGCCAATCAACAATCTGTTGTTCCGCTGGAACAAGATATTTTTTTATTATTTTTCTACCCACCGGTCGTTCTATGCGGAACGAGGAAGGCTAACGCGATAAT
>JBBPYM010000074.1:0-2451 GCA_038199905.1 Chitinophagales bacterium
AAGGTGAATCAAGCTTTGACAATGCCTGCGAAGAATTCATCAGGGTGATCAACTTCGCAGCTACCCAACCGAACATCCCTTTTATGAGCATTAAGGTTACCGGCTTCGCAAGGTTTGGACTGCTGCAAAAATTAGATGCGGCAGCTCAACCGGGTTCTGGGATTGAAGGAAAAATATCCCTTGAAGTTTTAAATGATGAAGAGAGGAAAGAATGGTCACGCGTGGAAAGTCGAATGGAAAAGATCATTGCCGTGGCAGCTAAGAAAAATGTTGGCGTGCTGGTGGATGCTGAAGAAACCTGGATACAGGATCCGGTGGATGCACTAACCATGCAGATGATGCAAAAGTATAATGCTGCCAAAGCCATCGTTTACAATACGGTTCAGTTGTACCGGCATGACCGTCTTCAATTTTTAAAGGAAAGTCATGAACGTGCGAAACAGCACCAATTTATTTTAGGTGTAAAACTGGTGCGTGGCGCATACATGGAAAAGGAGAGAAAGCGTGCGACAGCGCTTAATTATCCTCCCCCGATACAACCCGATAAAACAGCATCGGACCAGGACTATAACGCGGCCGTGGAATATACTATCAGTCACCTCAATGATATTGCCGTAATTGTGGCTTCACACAACGAGCAGAGTAATCTTCTCGCTACAGACTTATTAAGGCAGCATGGTTTTCCTTTTGACCACCTGCATATTCATTTCTCCCAACTGTATGGCATGAGTGACAACATCACTTTTAACCTGGCCAAAGCAGGCTGCTCTGTAAGCAAATACCTGCCCTTCGGCCCAATAAAAGATGTTATACCTTACCTAATGCGACGGGCACAGGAAAACAGTTCCGTTAGCGGTCATACCGGGAGGGAACTGGGATTAATAACAAAGGAGATAAGAAGAAGAAAACAGTCGCGCGCCTAACAGCAACATCAACTTTGAACTTTGATTTCTTTTTCCCTAGTTCGTGCGTGAATTTTTTAAGTATTGGACTGCTGTAGCAAAAGGGCGTCAACCTTATCTCGCTTTCAGCATCCAAAATTGGCACAGCCAAATCAATCTATGGGCTTGAATTATTGGCGTAAACCTGTAGCTGATTTGTTTACACCCCTCCTTCCTAAAAGGACCCTGGATACGCTTCCCAATTGCAGCAAGTGTTGTCATTAGCCAGGCGATATGTACCGTTCTATCATGAAGAATGCATATATTATTCCCAACGGCCTGGGGTACGTGGAAGAAAAAAGATTATCTACAAGGTTGATGACTTAATATGGTAACGGTATACTGATAGCCTTTATCACTCGTAGAACTTACCGTTCCATCTTGCATCAAACTCTTCGGCAACGAATGACTTTCATCGAGCTATCCATCATTAATGAGTTCTTTTCCCTTTGTAGGAGGGCTCCCCAAAGACATAACCCATCTCCTGGTTCGACATCTTATTGAATGCTTCCAAAAAAATTAGTTATTTTAGCTAAAAATATTAGCACCCACTTTGTTGAGTTCAAATTGGGCCAAGACTATTTATTTCGATGGCTTCGCAGGGTCAGGGATAATTAAAGAGGAAGATGGAGATCAAATGAAAAAGGGGACGGCGCTTCAAATAATGGATATCGCCGATCCTAAACCATTTGACATATATTATTTCGTGGAATCAAATGAAGACTATAAGGCTGCATTAGAGAAAAATATTAAGGAGAGCTATCCAGGTAGAAAAGCAAATGTAGTGAAGGGTGATTGTAATGTTAAATTGAGAGATTTGGTGAAGTTCCTTAAATCCAATTTGTCTTATAGAGCTTTAGTATTCATTGATCCATATGGTATGGAAATCCAATGGTCATCTATTGAAGCTTTAAAAGGTGTAGGGGTAGACGTATGGATTTTGGTGGCGACGGGGGTTGGAGCAAACAGGCTTTTAAAAGGTAATGGTGAAATATCTGAGGCATGGTACAATGCTTTAGAAACTTTTCTGGGCCTGCCTCAGGCTGAAATTGACAAAAGATTTTATAAACGCTCTATCGTTCAAACTTTGTTTGGTGATGAAACATCGGTAACAAAACAAAAACAGTCTGTTGAAAAACTTGGTGATCTTTATGCAGCAAGATTAGGTGAAATATTTAAATATGTCTCCAAGCCATTTATCATGAAAAACAGTGTGAATGCAATCATGTATCATTTTATGATGGCTACTAATAACGCCAATGGAGTGAAAATTGCGAATGACGTTATCAAACCTAAATATGAAGAATAATGGCACAATCTAGTATTGAGTGGACGGAGATGACGTGGAATCCTACAACCGGTTGTAACAAGGTTTCATCTGGGTGTAAACATTGCTACGCTGAAGTAATGACCAGACGTTTACAGGCGATGGGTGTTGATAAGTACAAGGATGGTTTTAGTGTAAGAATCCATCCTGACGCATTAAAAATACCATATTCCTGGACATCTC
>JBBPYM010000075.1:0-8628 GCA_038199905.1 Chitinophagales bacterium
CACGGGTGTTTATTATAAAGATAATACCCTGTTGAACAGGACGCAGGTTAACATTGGTTCCGGGTTGCCAGTAAGTATATTTAATAAGCGAAAGTTTGTGCTACAGGTTGGTCCTGAATTCAAGTATGGCATCACGGATGTACTCGCAGGAAATGCCAGTGGAGAAAAGCATCTTTTCTTTATGGGTTTAAAAGCAACACTGCAGATTGGAAAAAAGTAATTTTTCCAGGTGCAACGATGGGTTAGGATTACGTGTCAGCAATAAAAATTAACGGTTATGATTAAAATATCAACATGCTCACAAACAATTGCTGCCCTGTTACTGGTAGTTACGTTACTGCCCGGATGCCTGAAGGACAAAGTTACCCGCACATTCAGGATTTATACCCCGGTATACAAGACGACTGATGAAGTAAGGGCGAACATCAAAAGCAATTCCTCCCAGAACATTTCGCAACCAGGTAAATTATTCATTCGCGGTAATTACATATTTCTAAACGAAGTTGATAAGGGCGTGCATATTATCGATAATAGCAATCCTTCCTCGCCCAAAAATGCTGCTTTCATTGATATACCCGGCAATATGGACCTGGCAGTAAAAGGGAATATGCTTTACGCTGATCTGTACTCAGATCTTGTAACAATAGATATCACTGATCCAATGAATAGCCAGGTGAAAAGCATCATTCCAAATGCATTCCCGGAACGCAGGTACGCAAACGGATTTATGGCCGATCCGACAAAAATAATTGTTGACTGGGTAAAAAAAGACACGACCGTAAGAGAGGCCGACACTGAAGTATATCGCCCATGGGGATGTGCTAACTGCATGATGGTTTTTAATATGGCATCTTATTCCGCATCTCCCCAGGCAGCCTCTCCATTTGGACTTGGAGGATCAATGGCGAGGTTTTCAATAGTGGGTAACAGTCTTTATACTGTTAACGTCGCCGACCTAAGCGTGTATTCCATTAAAACGCCTGAAAAGCCCAAATTTGAAAACAGGCTATCAGTTGGTACCGGAATCGAAACCATTTATCCGTTCAAGGACAACCTTTTTATAGGATCTATGTCCGGCATGTTTATTTATGACATCAGTAATGAAAGTTTCCCGGTGAAAATGGGACAGTTTAGTCACCTTACCGCTTGTGATCCCGTAATTGCAGATGACAACTACGCGTTTGTAACCCTGAGTAGTGGGGCGCGTTGCTCCAATGCTTCTAACCAACTTGACGTACTTGATATTTCTACGCTAACTGCACCCTCATTGGTAAAAACATATCCAATGACCAACCCTAAAGGTTTGTCAAAAGATGGTGATAAATTATTTATCTGTGATGGTACTGACGGTCTGAAAATCTTCGATGCCTCCAACGTCAAGGATATCAAGTTAACCAATCATGTCACAGGCTTTGAATCTTATGATGTGATCGCTTATAATAATCTCGCCATAGTCGTAACCAAAAACGGGCTGCTTCAATATGATTATTCTAATATAAAAGAACTAAGGTTATTAAGTAAGGTAAGCTGGATAGATAACTAGGCGCTGATATCATATTGTTAAATTGTAGCATCGATTGATTGCTCATATCCATATTTGTTTCTCGTTATGTTCAAGAAATATATTGTTCTCTTCATCCTGGTAAGCTGTGTGATGCCTTTTGTGCATGGACAGGATAAGAGCGTGCATCCCAGGTTGCAGTCGATTTCCTCTGTAGGCTTAGTAAACGGCAGCAAGGGCCCGTCCTTTACCGTACAAACCATTTTCGGTGGAGCGTTACGAAATTCATTTATGGGCATCGGTGCAGGCATTGACTATTATCGTTATCGCACTCTTCCGTTGTTTGTTGATATTCGCCACCAGTTTGGAAGGGGAGAGAGACATATATTTGTTTACGGCGATATCGGCCACAATTTCGACTGGTTAACGGAAAGAGATCTTACTGAAACTACCAGTTTCTCCGGCGAGAATAACTATAAAGGCGGTCTTTACTACGACGTTGGAGCAGGTTATAATATCGGGCTAAAGAAGTCTGATGCGCTCGTTTTAAGTGCGGGTTATACATTTAAGAAAATAACCAATGAGGCCGGAACAACTGCCTGCCCGCTTATGGGACCTTGTTATGGCGATCTTCAAACTTACAGGTATTATTTTTCAAGGATAGTTATAAAACTTGGCTGGAAATTTTAAAACTATACCTGGCCGTTCAATCCGGTATGTTACAGCTCAGGATAAGGTACGGTAACTCACCAGGTCATTAATTAATTCAAAAGTATGAGCCCGCGGGTATTGCCGAAGGCTGATAGCTGAAAGCCACTTTGTAATGTGGGCACCTGGAATTCCTAGCCGTTATGGTCAAGGAATTTCAGGTTTCTTTTGATACCTGAATATTTACTTCTTTTCAGGGGAGAGTGTTTAAATATTTTTTTGAAAGATTCTTCCGTAAGATCTTCCCAATCTTCGGTGGAAAAATCCAGTATCTCAGGAATGGGGGAGAATCCCTTTTCCCTGGTTGGTTTGCTGAAGCGGTTCCATGGGCAAACATCCTGGCAGGTGTCACAGCCAAACATCCAGTTATCAAATTTGCCTTTCACTGATTCTGGTATAAGTGCCTCTTTCAATTCTATCGTAAAATATGAAATGCATTTACTGCCATCGATTACTTTGTTATCAAGAATGGCATCGGTAGGACAGCTGTCGATACATTTTGTACAGGTGCCGCAGTAGTCCTTAACGAGTGGGTCATCGTAATCCAGCTCAAGGTCGGTTATAAGTGTTGCGATGAAAAAGAAGGAGCCTTTCTCCCGCGTAATAAGGTTGCCATTTTTTCCGAGCCACCCAAGTCCGCTTCTCTGTGCCCAGCTTCTTTCCAACACAGGCGCGCTGTCTACAAAACCCCTTCCGTTAATGTCGCCAACGTTCAGTTTTATGTCTTCAATAAACAATTTCAGTTTTGACCGGATAACGTCGTGGTAGTCGTTGCCCCAGGCATATTTGGAGATTTTAGCAGCGGTTGGTTTTTTTTCCTCGGCAGGGAAATAATTTAGTAATACTGTTATAACTGATTTCGCGCCCGGTACCAGCCTGGCGGGATCTACGCGCATTTCAAAATGATTCTCCATATACTGCATGCTTCCATGCATACCTTTGTTAAGCCATTGTTCTAATCTCCTCGCATCGTCGTCAAGCGGTTGAGCTTTTGCAATGCCACAGAAATCAAAGCCAAGCGTTATTGCCGCCTGTTTTATATGCCTGGTATGTTTTTCTTTGTTCAAGTTTATTTTATTGATCCAACAATATGAGCTGTTAATGCAACCTCCATTGATGACAGTGATACACCTCGCCGGATTGCTGGCCTGATGCTTTCGATTTGAGCATACTTCTAACCGGCAAAGAAGATAACAATAGATGCCACCACACCAGGAACCTGGGCGGTTTTTACATTTCAAATTTATACGGCCAGTTCCTTCCAATCCTGCAAGGATGCCTATTACCAAAAGCAAAATTAATGCAGGTAAGCCAAACCGGTAAGATGTTTTACTGGGGAATATACTGGCAAACAAAAAGATAGACCCTATCAACTTGTTTTTTATACCATGGTATAATAGTAAGTTGCTTTCAACAAAAGAAATTCGATACGCTCTTTAAGACTATTTTAATTGTAGAATTACCGGCTATTGTAAAAAGAAAACCTGTTGCCAAGCAACAGGTTTTCTTTTTACGAAATATTTATGTTTATTACTTATTTAAGAAGAACCGTCTTAGGCTTATCTTTTGTTGATGTTACCGAAAGGTCAGCAGAATCGCCCAGTGATTTTTTCTTGTCGAAATCTACAAGGATCGGCGCGGCGACAAAGATAGACGAGTAGGTTCCTGTAACAACCCCGATCAGCATTGCGAATGCAAACCCCTTGGTAACCTCTCCGCCCACAAGGAACAGGATAAGAAGCGTTAAAAACACAGTTACCGACGTCATAATCGTTCGGCTCAAAGTGTCATTAACGGCTTTGTTAATGATCTCTCCTTTCGAAGCACCTTTCATGGTATGACTATACTCTCTGACGCGGTCAAATACAATTACCGTGTCATTCATCGAGAAGCCAATTACGGTAAGTATCGCGGCAATGAAATGCTGGTCAATTTCGAGCGGAAAAGGCACAACGTCTTTCAGAAAAGAAAATACCGCAACAGTTATCAATACATCATGCAACAAGGAGAAGATGGTACCAAGTGAATACCGCCAGTCACGGAAACGGATAAAGATATAAACTGAGATCATCAGCAGGCTCCAGAAAGTGGCCCATTTGGCACCCGTTTTCAGATCATCCGAGATAGTAGGATCAACTTTTTTAGACTGTTGAACGTGAAGCTTTACAAATTCAGCTTCTGTAGTGCCTTCCTTAAGAAATGGTTTCAGCCCGGTATATAATTTATCAAGCACTTTAGCGTCCACATCTAATCCTGGTTGACTGATCAGGTAATCGGTTGTAATGTCGAGGTGCCTGGTATCGCCAAAGGTTTTGATGGTAGGAGAGCTGCCATACGTTTTGTTCAGCGCATCTCTTACTGCGTCTTCCTTTACAGGTTTATCGAAAGCAACAACATAATTGCGACCGCCCTGGAACTCAACGCCGTACCTGAAACCGTGAATAACTGCCGCGATGCCCAGAAATAATACGAATACAGAAATTATATAGGCAACCTTTCTGTATTCGATAAATTTAAAACTGGAATGTTTAAAGATTTTCCTTGAAATAGGCGTGAAATAGTTGAAGTGCCTGTTTTTATTTGTCCAGAAATCAGTAATTAAACGGGATACCACGATACCACACAGCAGGGATAAAAGTAGCCCGATGATCTGCGTCGTCGCGAACCCAAGAACAGGGCCTAATCCGAAATAGAACAGGATGCAGGCTGTGAGCAAAGTTGTTACGTGTGCATCCAGTACCGGCGCCAGTGAGCGGTGGTAACCATCCTTCACCGCCTGCGGGTAAGTTTTGCCGCGGGTAAGCTCTTCCTTTATTCGCTCAAAAATAATTACGTTCGTATCTACTGCCATACCGATGGTCAGCACAAGACCTGCAATACCGGCAGCAGTGAGCGTAGCATTAAAGGCAGTCAACACTCCTACTGTAAAAAGGAGGTTCAGAATAAGGGCAATGTTTGCAACCCATCCACCGGTGTTGTAGTAAACCAGCATAAGTGCAAAAATTACAATAAAAGATATGAAAAAGGCCATTGCGCCACCCTTAACAGATTCCTGCCCAAGAGTCGGTCCTACCATTTGCTCCTGTACAATTTTTGCGGGGGCATCCAGTTTACCGGATCTCAGTATGCTTGAAAGATCCTGTCCTTCCTGTACCGAAAACCCTCCGGATATCTGCGAACTACCACCTTCAATTTTGTCGTTAACATTCGGCGCGGAATAAACAATATCATCCAATACAATCGCAATCGCGCGTCCGATATTATCTCCAGTCATTTTAGCCCAGGTTTTTTCACCCTGTTTGTCCATTGTCATATTCACCGTAACCTGGTTAGTGATCGGATTGAAGTCCTGGCTGGCATCAATAATTGAAGAACCACCCAATTTTGCTTTACCCGTTCCTGGAAGTGTTTTAATTGCATAAAGGGGGAGAATATCCCTGCTTTTTCCTTCCTTGGTTTTCTCAGCCATTCCATACAGGAAACGTACATTACCTGGTACATTGTTCTTTACTGCGGGGTTGTCGAGATAACTATTTACCAGTCCGGTATCTTGCACTCTTACATAAGCGAGCATTGGGGAATACTCGGGTCTGCCATCGTTGTTATCGTCTCTCGGGGGAATAAAACTGATTAAACCACCCACGAGTGGATGTTCATTTTGATTAGTAACAGCTGAGTTCGCTTCAGCTCCTTTGGTGCTGTCTCCCTTTAAAATCTCAGACAAAGATCTGGTGCCGGATGTGTCAGCAGTCTTATTTGCCAATGCCTGCAGGCTATCTTTAATGCGGGTGCTGTCAATGGCTGCAGAACTGCCCAGTGTGATAGCAAGGGCCTTGTCAGCAGCTTCTATTGACTTGTCAAGCTCTCCAATATTATATACTTCAAAAAATTCCAGGTTAGCAGTAGACTGTAAGAATTTACGTACACGCTCAGGGTCACTGGCACCTGCCAGTTCAACGGTAATGATGCCTCTGCTTTCATCGAGGTTGATATTGGGCTGAGCTACCCCAAACTGGTCAATACGGTTCCTAAGAACAGTGTAAGTCTGTTTCATTCCTTCCAGCGCTTTTTCACGCAGGTAGGTTATCACCTGGTTGTCGGAAGCATCAATTTTGAGTTTATTACGTGTACTGTTGGCGAAGAGCGGTGCGAAGTTAACATTAGGGTTAACTTCTTTAAAAGCCTGGGCAAACAAAGTAATGTAGTCTGCATCGCTCGCGAGCTTTTTACGGTTGGCTTCATCAATGGCCTTTTTTAAGGATGGATCGCCGGGATTGTTTGCAAGACCTTTGATGAGCCCTGCCAGTTCAATATTCAAAGTTACATTGATACCACCCTGCAGATCAAGGCCCAATAAAAGTTCGTTTTCCTGCGCTTTCTGGAAGGTTGTTCCCCACCAGGTGATACTTTTGTCTTTGGTACTGTCTATTAACCTGTTGTAACGAGTCTTATAAACAAGGTCCAGACTTTCCTGGTACACTGCCTGCGAATCTTTATTGGCAGGATATTTTTGACTGGCAGTGGGATAATTAGATTTGACGAACTGCATCGCTTTTTTATCCATCTCTTTTTTATGGCTGTTTACAAACCATGTAAAAGAGAGAAGGTAGAGGGAGTAAATGGTTAACAAACCCACGAAAATAGTGACCAAGGCTCTCATTTGGTATACTTGTTTTATTTAAGTTTTTTTTTCGAAGAGCGGCAAAGATAATGTTTTACGTGGAATTGTGAAGTCCTTTCCAAATACGATTTAAACCTTGTTTTCTGGCCCGAAAAGCGGCCATCGTACGGTGAAAAATACTTGTAGGCTTTTATGCCGTAATTTTAAACTATGAGAACCAGCAAACTGATTTTTGTTTTAATGATCCTGTTCTTTTCGTGTAAAACAACTAAAAACGTACCTTCCACCCCGGTGCCTGCACCAGTGATCACGCTTGAGCCACCGAAAATAGATACGGTCTTTCTTATTCCCGATACCATAAAGCCTAAACTATCTATCATGCGACCCGGAAAAACAGACGGCTTACTGGAAGATTTGCTTAAAAGCCGCCCTGAATATTTTCGCAACATTCTTGATAATCGTGATTCGCTCCGTGTGCAGATCATTTACACTAAAATTGACAGGCAGGCGGATAATTCCCCGGTCTTTAGCACTTATCTGTTTAACGTGAACGAGGAGAATTATTTCTATCCTGCCTCAACAGTAAAAATGCCCGTTGCGGCAATGGCACTGCAGCGGTTGAATGAGTTAAGAGTTTTTGGTTTGAACAGTAATTCTTCTCTTATCACTGAGAGTAGTTATAAAAGCCAGTCACCCGTTTATAATGACCCTACAACACCAGACGGACGTCCATCTATTGCCCAGTATATAAAGAAAATATTCCTGGTGAGTGATAACGATGCCTTTAATCGTTTATACGAATTTTTGGGGCAGCAATATATCAATGAGCGGCTTCATTCAATGGGATACCCAAAGGCAGATATTCTGCACAGGTTAAACATTCCACTTAGCGAGGATGAAAACAGGCATACTAATGCCGTACGGTTCTTCAGCGAAACGGGTAAAATGTTGTACACCCAACCCATGCAGGTAAGCGAACTGGCTTATCCCAGGCGGAATGATTCCATCGGAAGGGGATATGTCTCAGGAAATACAACCATTAATGAACCCATGTCTTTTTCTGCTAAAAACAAGATCGGACTTGAAGACCTAACCAGCATGTTAAAGAGCATTATGTTCCCGGAGGCTGTTTCTCAAAAACAAAAATTTAACCTAAGAACCGAAGATTACCATTTTTTATACAAACAGATGTCCCAGTATCCCGGCGAAAGTCGTTTTCCTTTCTATGATAGTTCCAGCTACCCGGATGCATATCAAAAGTTTCTTTTGCATGGATCACAACAGGATACCCTGCCAAAACATATTCGCATATTTAACAAAGCAGGAGATGCATTCGGATTTTTAACGGACGTAGCTTACATTGCTGACTTTGATGAAAACATTGAATTCATGCTCAGCGCTACAATTTATTGCAATAGCAATGGCATCTTAAATGATGACAAATATGACTATCAAACAATAGGGTTACCATTTATGAAGGAACTGGGCAAATTGCTATATGATTATGAGCTGAAACGAGAACGCCTGCAACAGCCAGATCTTTCTGGTCTTAAACTGCGGTATGATAAATAACGCTGGTAACTTTGATAGGCAATGCTTTTAAAGAACCGAGTACGAAAACAACTGATTTAAATGAGAAAGTTACCTGGTCGATTTGCAATAATTAAGATAAAAGGATGCCTCGTTTTATGTAGTTGTATTTTTTTCTTTTCCTGCCTTAAGAATAAAGATACCACTGCCAATGGGCCAAAGGCGCGCATAACTGTTAGTAACTACGTGGTAAACAGTGGGGCATTTA
>JBBPYM010000076.1:0-5822 GCA_038199905.1 Chitinophagales bacterium
ATCAAAAATATAACAAAGGGTACAAGGAAAACAACTGCAATAAGCCTCGCCCAAAACCGGTGTAGCCATTCCCAGAAAAAAATGAATTTAAAATCCTTTAAAGTAAAGTCTGTGTTTAGCAGAGAATACTGGGGCGTCTGCCTGTATTTATTAAATTCTATGAGCCATTGTGGTTCATTGAGCGGTGGAAGCGTTCCCGTAATAACGTTCCACTCGGTAATAGACAGCCCGGATCCGGTCAGGCGCGTGATGCCACCTAACAACACCTGGATGATCAACATGGCTAAGCCAATATATATCCAAACTGCTACCGGCTTGTATGAACGTTGGGTAAGTTTACGCATAAAAAATGCAAAGGTATTGATAATCAGTTTTCGGCCGCGCCGACTTGTCAGCGATAAACGCTTGTGATTACTGGTCGGCATCGGCAAAGTACCGGATTAATTTTATATTTAAGGGTTCACGTTACGTGTTTAACACTTATGGCTCAGTAGCTCATTTCGTCCATTGCACTTTTCCCTTGAAAGTCCAGAACACAAAAATGGTATAATTGGCTACCAGGGGTGTTCTAATGAGCGGGAAAATCCGGAGCCAGAACCGTGTCATCTGCTCGTAAAGTTAGTCTTTGATTTTGAGGTAAATGCCCCTATTTATGGGGCTATCAGCTGTCCGCTATCCGCTGTCAGCCGTTGTTCTTCCAGCCGGATTTTACTTTGAATATTATTTTTATTATTCTTACCCTAATAGTTTTTAATTTAGCTTTATTAAAGGTTCGCACACAAAACAATATTTAAGAAGCTACTGTTTCCGGGAGCAAACAGCTGGCGGCTGATAGCTGATAGCTGACGACTGACAGCCACACAAACTTTCAA
The DNA here is from genome assembly GCA_038199905.1 of Chitinophagales bacterium. GTDB lineage: Bacteria > Bacteroidota > Bacteroidia > Chitinophagales > Chitinophagaceae > JADCRZ01. The sequence continues at coordinate 873 of JBBPYM010000076.1, forward strand.
GAAATTGCTAAAGTCCTTTCACCAGAGATCAATGATAGAAGCCGGTTGTGATGAAGCCGGGCGAGGATGTTACGCGGGGCCAGTATTCGCTGCTGCGGTAATACTGCCAAAAAGATTCCGCAATCCGTTGCTTAATGATTCAAAACAGCTTAAGGAAAGCGAAAGGGATGAGTTGAAACCGGTTATCGAAAAGGAGGCAATTGCCTACTCAGTAGCAATGGTAGACGTGGATGAGATTGATAACATCAACATTCTAAGGGCCTCTCTGAAGGCAATGCATATGGCAATAGAACAACTTAAGATACCCCCAACTTTTCTAATCATTGACGGGAATTATTTTACACCATATAAAGAGATCCCGCATCGCTGTTTTATTAAAGGTGACGGCGCTTATGCATCTATTGCCGCCGCAAGCGTACTGGCAAAAACTTACCGTGATGCGTACATGCGCCAGCTACATCAGGATTACCCACATTATTCCTGGGTGAATAACAAAGGATACGGAACACTAGAGCATCGCAATGCAATCACATCACATGGCATTTGTAAACATCATCGAAAGAGTTTCAATATTCAACCGCTAAGGGAAGTTGTGAATACGGGAAATTTGTTTGAAACTCCTACTATAAGCTTTTGATGAGTTGAGAATCTATTCAAAGCCGAGGTTTACTGCAAAGATCGCGGTCTACTGCTTTTAATACAGGAAGTTCATAAAACTTTTCACCAGCCTTGAACGACTGAGTTTGTAAGTTCATAACCCTCGAAAAAATCTTTTTTAACCTGCGGCCATTCGTGTTTGAGAATGCTGTAATAAACACTGTCGCGCCGCCGGTTACGCGGCATCTGCGTATGGCTTCGCAGCACCCCTTCTTCTGTAGCGCCAATTTTACGCAAAGCCTGTTTCGCCCGTTCATTCAGGTTGTCCGTTTTAATCTCCACCCGCTCAAACTGCATGGTTTCGAAAGCATAGTGCAACAATGCAAATTTGCATTGGCGATTAACACCGGCACCTAAAAAAGCTTCCCCTAACCAGCTCCAACCTATTTCAATTCGTTTATCAAAAAAGAAAATATTGCCAAAACTGGTGCTGCCACAGATCTGACCCATTTTTTTGTCGGTGATTGTAAAAGGCACTCTTTTTCCTGCTGCCCGTTCACGGAAGGCTTCTTGCATCCACTCCTCCAGTTGGGAAGCATCATTAAGTTCTTTCGTAAAGTACTTCCATAAGAAGTCGGGCTGTGAAATCTGTAAGAAAGCGGTTGCATCCTCTGGCTTCATGGGTGCAAGTATCACACGGTCGGTTTCCAGTGTAAAGTCCGCAGCAAAATATTTATCAAAACTTATGTTCGGCAGAGAAGATTGTCTGGTCATTCCTGATGGTTTACAGTTTCTTTTTAACAATACTTAATCATTCGCACGTTAATCCTCGCTCAACCCGCCATTTCCTCCCAAACTCCCAGCCCCTGTCTTACCAGTGTCGGCGGTTCCACCGTACAGTCCAGAACGGTAGAGGGTATCATTCCTCCGATACCACCATGCACTACAATGTCTACCTGGTTCTTAAAATTATCGTACATAATTTCAGGATCAGTATATTCTTCCACCATATCGCCTGGAAGGGATGTACTTAGAATAGGATGACCCAGTTCCCGGATAATTGTGCAGGCGATGTTGTTGTCGGGGATACGCAAACCGATCGTTTCCTTTTTGCTTTTTAAAATCTTAGGAACTTCTTTGCTCGCAGGCAGAATAAAAGTGTACGGTCCCGGAAGGTGGGTTCTTAAAAGACGGTATAATGGTGTAGAAATACTTTTAGTATAGGCGCTCAGGTCACTCAGATCGTGGCAAATGAATGAGAATTGTGCCTTCTTGGGGTCAATATTTTTAAGCCTGCAAATGCGTTCGATGGCTTTGTGCTGGAAAATACTGCATCCAAGCCCATAAATGGTATCTGTAGGATAGATAATTATTCCACCTTTCTGTAAACACTCAATAATAACTTTAATATTTCTTGTCTGGGGATTATCAGGGTGTAGGTATAACAACATAATCGAAGTTATTTAAAATTACTAAAGGCAATATTGCGATTTTTACAAAAAAATTACAACCAGCAGACTCGTTTTGGCTATTTCATTAGATGGTTAACAATGATTTAATATTAATTTTGTGCCACAAACAAAATAAGCATGCAGTTAGCATCAATAGACAAATTTGAAGATATCAGTTCCGCTGATTTTCAAAATAATTATTATAATCCGATGAAACCGCTGATCCTTACAGGGCTTGCAAAAAAATGGCCAGCCTATGCAAAATGGAACTGGGATTATTTTAAAGAAGTGGTTGGTAATACAGAGGTAGGTGTTTATAATAATATTAAAAGCGATGCATATACCCCCGTTAATAAGGCCGATGATTACATGAAGTTTGGTGAATACCTGGACATGGTAAAGAAAGGGCCGATAGAACTGCGTATATTCTTGTTTAACATTTTTCAACACGCACCGGAACTTGTTAGTGATTTCACCTGGCCCGAACATTTAATGAAGGGTTTCGTAAAAAGGTTTCCTATGTTATTCACCGGCGGCTCCGGCTCAATAACCCATATGCATTTCGATATTGATCTTTCCCATATCCTGCATACACAATTCCTGGGCAGAAAAAGAGTATTATTGTTTCCGCACCAGGAGCAGCACAAAATATATCGTAAGCCCTGGGAAGTGATGAGTTTTGCCAATTTTGAAAAATATTTTGACGATACTAACAGCAAACTCGACCTGGATAGATTTCCGGCAGTTAACCTTGCCAAAGGTTATGAAGTTATTCTGGAACATGGAGATACTTTATTTATGCCTGCAGGGTACTGGCATCACATGGAATACCTCGACAGCGGCTTTGCTATGAGTTTGCGCGCGATGCAGTCTTCTGTAAGCGGTAAACTCAAAGGCGCGTGGAACCTGTTCGGGATGCGGAGCATCGATACAATGATGAAGAAAACTGCCCCTGAGTGGTGGTACAAATACAAAACTGAAAAAACTTTTGAAGCAGCCACTAAACAATTAACAGCTACTGGTTCATGAACTGGTTGCCTTTATTATATAGTATAAATACGTAATCTGAAGATTTGTATAAAATAAATGGAAATATTATTGCTTTATAGCAAAACTGTATATACTTTTATTGCCGCTTATGATCTGAACAGCTTTGCTGTGCGTCATCTGCCCTAATTTTCTATCCTTTCCTGATTATCCAATACCAAGTCTAAGAACTTTAACCCGTCATTCACTGTTGTATTTCTGAATGATTGTAACTATCCATCGATTAGTTTGACCTTTTTATAAAATTATCTATACAGGTTTGTAAGATCTCCTGTTTTATGACCGGCGGTTATTTTTTATATTGATAAAACCGACATAAACCTCTTTCTTTTTGTGGTTTCAGAGGTAAGCACAGGCCGACGATTTCTATCGTCGGCATTTTATTTTATAGCATTACTTATTAACGATAATAAGATGGAGAAAAATGAAACAAGTTCTGCCAGGGCCAGGTTAGTCCCAAAATAAATAAAGTTCCAAACAGGAGCTTTAATATTATCGGGCGAGGTAAACAGAAGTTTATAATATGGTCCAGGTTTCCCGTCCACTTATTAATTTGTCAAGATCCCCTTTCCCCTTGGTGGCGATCACTTCCTCTATCTGCATCGCCATTACATCTTCATAACAATCTCGCTGCGTTTGATAAAAAACACCAAAAGGTCGGGGTAGATGGTCTTCCTTCATCGGGTTATCAAACATCCTTACCAATATCTGGGCCTTGTAAAAATCGTTTTCATCGTGTACCCACAAGTCGTCTACACTCACTCCTTCTCCAATTTTTACAACTACCGGGCGGAAACCATCCAACTTAATTCCCTTATCTCTTTGCGTACCAAATACCAGTGGTTTTCCTTGTTCCAGGAACAGTGCTTCTTCCGGTTTTGAGGATTTTTCGGTAAATATTTCAAATGCACCATCATTGAAAATATTACAGTTCTGGTATATCTCCAGGAAAGAACAACCTTTGTGAGCGTTACTGCGTTTAAGCATCTCCTGCAGGTGTTTTGGATCCCTGTCCATTGACCGCGCAAGAAATGTGGCATCCGCGCCCATGGCAAGCGCTAACGGGTTGAAAGGATGATCTATACTTCCAAAAGGGGTAGATTTCGTTACCTTATTTTGTTCCGAAGTGGGCGAATACTGTCCTTTGGTTAAACCATAGATCTGGTTATTGAACAGCATAAAATTCACATCGAAATTCCTCCTTAATAAATGAATGGTATGATTGCCACCAATGCTTAGGCTATCACCATCGCCGGATACGATCCACACGCTCAGGTCGGGTCTCGCTGCCTTCAGCCCACTTGCTATTGCTGTTGCCCTTCCATGAATGGAATGCATGCCGTACGTATCCATGTAATAAGGAAACCTGCTGCTGCAGCCAATACCGGAGATGATGACAATATTTTCCCTGGGAATGCCCAGAGCAGGCATTATCTTTTGTACCTGCGCAAGAATTGAATAGTCGCCACAGCCGGGACACCAACGAACTTCCTGGTCTGTTGCAAAATCTTTTGCTGTTAAAGCTGGTTTAATTGCAAGCGTTTCACTCATAAAATATACTTATGTTCGTAAAGTTACTATATCGATAATAACAAAAGGCGAATTAAAAATATTTAGCTTAAGATATATCTCTTAGAAGGCGGTTGCTCTAAAAACCGGCTTTAACGATTATAACGTAAGCCATCGTCTAACCCACTTCAAAAAAACTTACCCAAATAAATTAAGCTTGGGCCTTTTTCCAATTTTGCGGCAGGAGTTCAGCGATGTTACTGGTGGTGTAAAGGTGCATCCGTTCTAAAACATCTTTCAGCCAAGTATATGGATTGATGCCATGCAATCTACAGGTTGCAAAAAG
>JBBPYM010000077.1:0-8405 GCA_038199905.1 Chitinophagales bacterium
CGTCCTTAGAGATAATCATTTTGGAACGACCCAACCCACCGCTTACCACAGATTCAACAGTTGTGATCTGAATAAACTTGGTAGAAGTTTTTTGTGCCATAACATTTGCCTGGGCAAACAGCCCGATAAGCAACATAATAAGGAAGTGTTTTTTCATCATGTTTTTTTGTGCTAATTTATTTAATTACGCATTACCTACTCAGTAACCGTAGAATAACAACGCAAAATTCGGTTGGCAGGTGCTCCTTTAAAAGTTATTGCCGTACTGGTTGAGGAATTTCATGTTTGAACTGCGTAAGAACTAAAACGATCATTTCAACTGTCTCGCTAGTACGACCCCGTTTTTAAATTTCTTTACTTTGCCTTCGAGGGTAAAGACTTCTGTTATCATAACGTAGACCCCTACTTGCAATTTGCTATCCTGTTCATTAAGCCCATCCCATCGAAAATAACCGTTAATGCCGCAAATTGCATTACGGGTGAGCCTTTTGACTAAAAGACCATTGGAACTATAGATGGTGATGTTGCATACATAACCCGGTTCAGGAAACTTGTAATTAATCGTTAGCACATCATCCCGACCATCGTTATCAGGCGAAAAGACTGTAGGGCTTATAGAAATCGCGTCATCCACGGAAAGCGCTGACATGAACTGCGAGTTACGATAACCTGGAGTGCCATAACCTACGCTGGTGGCAGCCGAATGCCAGTTTGCCGGGTTCTGTGAAGGCATATTAACATCTATTTTCTCGAGAGAGATACCCTCATTGTTATCTATTAGCTTGAAATGCCACTTTTCTGTATATGCCACTTCATCTATTACCTGGCCGACGGCATTTAACAGAACCACTGTTCCCTTATCATCCGGGAATGAGGGTAGGGAGCTGAGCTCTACAAAAGCTCCCGGGTTGATGGGACGGTAAACTTGTCTGGTGCTCTGCGTATTTTCATTGATAACAACGTACTCGTTGGGAAATAAAAAGAGTGATGTACTGCTTAGTTGTTTTAATGAACCCGGCACTGCTCCTCCCGGGCGGTTTCCAATAAAGAGGTCCTTCAGATCAGCGATTTTGTCAGTACGATTAACCAGTTCAATAAAGTCGCAGCCATCTTGTTTGGGGTTGAAAAGAATTTCATTAATGACAACGTCAGCGTTTTGAATCGTTGAAGCAAGTCCGGCTTTAGCAAAATTTAAAGCGCCAATCTTGTTGCCTGAACAATCGCTTACATTTCTTGAAACCACAGAATAGACTTTGTTATGTTGAAGTGGCTGTTGCAACAAAAGCGTAACCGAATTAAATCGCGGGGCCCTAACAACAGCATTAACGGGAGCACCGATGCCGTCGCTCACAACATAGTTTGCTGCGATTGCAGCGTTGAGACTGTCCAGTGGTTCATCAAAAACAAGCGTGAGGTGGATGCTGTCGTTTGCAAAGGTGTTTAACAGCGCCGGAGCTACCTGGTCGGGGTTGGAAGTATCGGTAGCGTTCCTCTTCCCCGGGGTACCGCCCCGTGCATGGGTGCTGGACTTCCAATTTGAAGCGCCGCTGCATGCATTTTGAGTATCGATCATTTCCAGAGACCATCCGCCCATACTTTTTACAGCATTGTTATACCATTTACTATTGTACTCAATAGCATGAATGATCCGACCCTCTTTTGACGTTAGGAATAATAGCTCGCCCTCATTGTCCAAAGACGGAAAATTGCTTACCGGCAGGCAGCGGCCAAACTTAGATAGCATTAAAGCAGCAGTGGTGCTGCAGATTATAACAAAACTATCCGGTTGTAAAACGAAACTGGTATTAATGGTGGCAGTCGTTGTTAGATCGCTGATCTTCCAGCCATTAAGATTAATCATTTTTTGAGAAACATTTTTTAATTCAATGTATTCCGTTTCAGGCAAGCCATTGATTAACAGTGCCGCAGGACTTGGATCGGCCATAATCTCATCAATAACAATATCATTTCGTAATGCCTGGGCATTAATAACATTGCAGATGATCAGGAGAACGCACGTTACAAGTGTTTTCATCCCCGCAATGTAGTAAGCAAAGCCGGTTAGCAACAGGGTGAAAACTGTGAATTACGGAGGGGATTTCACGGTGTGGACAATTATAAACTAATAAAAAAGATGGTATCTGTTCTCAGTATTTTTGGTGCAAATAACCTCGCCGGAGAACTTTGATTTTTACTGCTGTCTCAAGACCGACCGCTAAAAAAAGAATTTTTTTGGGAGCAATCGGTTTCCTGTTTACTTTTGCCACGGTGCAAATCATAAAAAAACATACAAAACAAATTAAGAAACCTTTCTCCAAATGGGAAGTCGCCTGATTGTTTTGTATCTCTACATAACTGATAGCCTTCCCTCCGGGGAGGGCTTTTTTTTTATGGGGATGATGTGTAAGCACAAATGAAAATTGAATTTATAACCAATCATAAAATAAAATACAATGAAAGTAGCAGTGGTAGGAGCCACAGGTCTGGTAGGCTCCAAAATGTTGCAAGTGCTCGCTGAAAGAAATTTCCCATTAACGGAACTGATACCGGTGGCTTCCGAGAAGTCTGTTGGTAAAGAGGTTGAATACAGAGGCAAAAAGTACAAGGTAGTCAGCGCGGAGGATGCCATTGCTGCGAAACCAGACGTTGCCTTGTTTTCAGCAGGAGGCAGTACATCCTTAGAACTGGCGCCCAAATTTGCTGCTGCAGGTATAACGGTCATCGATAACTCAAGTGCCTGGAGAATGGATCCTACAAAAAAGTTAGTAGTGCCGGAAATAAATGCCGACGCCCTGACTGCCGAAGATAAGATCATAGCAAATCCTAATTGTTCTACCATACAAATGGTGGTGGCATTGAATCCACTACATCAAAAATATAAAATCAGGAGGATCGTAGTATCAACTTACCAAAGTGTAACGGGCACCGGCGTAAAAGCGGTTTCTCAGTTGATGAATGAGAGAAATAGCGTGGAAGGCGAGATGGCATACAAGTACCCTATTGACCTGAACGTTATTCCCCAGATAGATGTATTCCTGGATAATGGTTATACAAAGGAAGAAATGAAAATGGTGCACGAAACAAAGAAGATCATGAGGGATGATTCTATCGGGATTACTGCAACAACAGTGCGCATTCCCGTTATGGGCGGCCACAGCGAAAGTGTTAATGTTGAGTTTGCAACGGAGTTTGAACTTGAAGAGATTAAACAAATTCTGAGTGAAGCACCAGGGGTTGTGTTGGAAGATGACCCTTCCAACCAGGTTTACCCCATGCCAATGAATGCGCACGAAAAAGATGATGTTTTTGTTGGCAGACTAAGAAGAGATGATACGCAGCCAAACACGCTTAACATGTGGATCGTTAGCGATAACCTGCGCAAGGGTGCGGCAACCAATGCCGTGCAGATAGCAGAATACCTGATGGAAAAGGGGCTGCTGTAAAACTTTCTTAAACTGTAAAGAGAGAACCTGTATTTTCTTTTTACAGTTTAATCTAAGTTACTCGATCGCCCTGTTAACAAATTTCACCAATGGTTTTAATGTTTCGAAAGATTCTATCACTTTTTTATATAAAGCTTTTGAGCTTAGTTCCTCATCGGTCACCGGGCGAATAGCTATCCAGCTCTTCAATTTAAGATAAGCTTCGGCGGGGTTATCTTTTTCATATCCTTTGGGGATATTAACCAGGGTAAACTCGGCACTGTTGTCCAAATCACCATAGACTGACTTGAATTTTTTTGAATGAACAATACCTTTAAATTCATCAAAACAATAATCTATTTCCTGCCGGATGTTTTTTATTTCAGCCGGCGCTGGCATCCATAATCCTCCTCCCACAAAACTTTCACCTGGTTGACAATGAAAATAATAACCTGCAAAAATCGATTTTTTGCCACCACGATTAATGGAGGCACCCATATTGTTTTTATAAGGTGATTTATTTTTTGAGAAGCGAACGTCCCTGTTTATTCTGAAGGTACATTCTTTGGCTTTCAGGGTTGCGATCTCATCGTCTTTCTCCGCATAACCCTGTAGGATAGACGCAATAAAATCTTCAAAGTCTTTTTTTGCTGCTTCAAAGGCAGCCCTGTGCGCTTCAAACCAGGATTTATTATTATTTTTTGTGAGGTCTTTTAGAAATTTTATAGTAGCAGCCTGTAACATAACAGCCATACAATTTTTAATTATTTTACTTGACGGTAATAGAATTCCAACCCAGGAAATTGAATATGCCCTGGTAAACGGATAAGTTAATTAAGATGTGTCAGGGTAAAAATTCAGCCAGAAGGGTTAAGCCAAATGCGAAGATTATAGAAGGAAAGAATGATCAGATCCTGCCCCAGTTTTCACCGCTTTTTATACGGTAAAGTGTCATTTCGCTAACACCATATTTTTCAGCCAGTTGCTTGATAGTAATGTTGCGGGTCTTGCTGGCAAGTATCTTCTTAATGGCTTTAACCTGCGCCGCTGTTAGTTTTAAACCAACTGTGCGGTTAGCCTGAACTTCTTTATAAGCAACTTTGGAAGGACTATGCTGCTGGTGATCGATCATTTCTTCCAGGTTTGCCCACTTGAGGTTTTTAACGGCATTATCCGTTTTCTGGTGATTTAAATGGATCACGTACTTAGTCTTGGGAGACTTTTTCTTTAAAAATAATTTTGCTATTTCCCGGTGAATATAAAGGGTACCGTTATTCGACGGCCTGTGTAGATTGAGTGTTTTATAACCTGTCGTTAATGAACCGTTGAGTAATTTGCCATCCTGAAGAACGTCTTCGGAGTAGCTTGCTACCCGACCGTTTGAAGACAATGCGTATTTTTTGCGGAGTTCTTTCCAGCCTGAAAACTGCAAAGGTTTCCAGACTTCGCCAGCTATTTTTTTTATCATTGCCAAGGTTTTTTTAAAGTTACACAAAAGAAATACTAAAAGCCACTATTTGAATAAATTCTTCATATACCATTAATCAGGTTCAAAAACTCATCTTCATTAAGGATGCGGATCGTTTGTATTTTCTTTGCCTTCTCCAACTTCGAACCTGCATCCTCACCAACAACAAGGTAGTTGAGTTTGCTACTAACGCTGCCGAGTATGCTGCCGCCTTTTTGTTCAACCATTTCTTCCGCCTCAGTTCTTTTAAGCTGGGCCAGCGTGCCTGTAAACAAAAAACTTTGCCCACTTAAGCCGGTTGCCGTAACAGCCTGCCTCTTTTGATTTGCAAGACTAATGCCGAGGTCTTCCAGTTTATGTAAAACGCCTAAATTGTCTTCGTTCCTGAAAAATTCATAGATGCTTGTGGCAACTTTTACGCCTACATCTTCAAGGGTTTGAAGTTGATCTACTGAATAATCTTTAAAATTCATCAGGTTACTAACCACGTTGGATAGGGTTTTGGCGGTATTCTCCCCAACATATCTTATTCCCAATCCAAATATCAAACGATGCAGTGTTTGCGACTTTGATCTTTCGATAGCTGTTTGTAAATTGCTAATCGATTTCTGGCCAAAACCTTCCAGCTTACCCAGCGTCTCAAGATTTAAAGTATAGATGGAAGGTATGTCTTTCAATAAGCCCAGCTCGAAAAATTTCCGAACATTGGCTTCACCCAGGCTGCGTATGTCCATCGCATCTTTACTTACAAAATGAATAATCCGCTCCACAACTTGTGCCTTACAGTTTACGTTAATACATCGCCATACTGCTTCACCTTCCGGTTTAAACAATGCATCTCCACATACGGGACAATTCTCGGGAAACACTATCCTGGTCTCTTTCCCCGTGCGTAATTCGCTCATAGATTTTACTATGTATGGGATCACATCCCCGGCGCGTTCAACCAATACCGTGTCACCAATCATAAGGTCCTTTTCCTTTACCACATCTTCATTAAAAAGAGATATGGATGTAACGGTTACCCCGCTTACAGAAACAGGATCAATCTTAGCAACTGGTGTAACGGACCCCGTTCGGCCAACCTGGAACTCCACCTTCCTTAATATACTGGTTGCCTGTCGGGCTTTGAATTTAAAGGCAATGGCCCATCGCGGATGGTGTGTAGTCATACCCAGCTTCTCCTGCAGCAATATGTCATTGACTTTAACAACCATGCCATCGATTTCATAAGGCATTTCATCGCGATGATCTTCTACCTCGGGACAGTGCTTTATCACTGCATCAATACCTTTAAATACTATCAATTCCTTTTTGGGACTTCTAAAACCCAGGTCCCATAACATTTGCAACGTTCCTGAGTGAGTGGCTAATGCCGGATGAGCCGTAGCCGGTTTGAAATCTTTAGTTGCATGTTTCCCATCTACCGACATTTTCTTGCCATCCGTTGTAGTGTAATAGCTCACATGATAGAAGAACGCCTCCAGGTTTCTTCTTTTTACTTCATTAGGATCTTTGATTCTTAAAGACCCGGAAGCCGCATTGCGGGGATTTGCAAACGGTGGCAGGTTCAATGTTGCTAGCTGCTCATTGTGTTTTTTAAAGCTGTTTTTATTCATCAACACTTCACCCCTGATCTCTACCTGGTATATTCCATAGTCAGAGAACCTGGCGGAGAGAGGTACTGAACGGATCTGTTTAATATTTGTAGTGATCTCATCACCCTCAACCCCGTTGCCCCTGGTTGCTGCCCTCACCAGTTGATCGTCTTCGTAGATAACTGAGATACTGGCACCATCAAATTTTGGTTCAGCGCAATATTCAAGTTCTGTAACATGTCCCAATTCACGGCATTTCCGATCCCAGTCCAGCAGGTCTTCTGCATTGTATGAATTCTGCAATGAAAGCATCGGCACAAGGTGTGCAACGGTAGGAAAATCCTTCGTAAGTCCTTTTGCAACACGCTGTGTAGGCGAGTTAAGACTTACCATTTCAGGGTTATCTTTTTCAATACGCTCCAGTGCTTTAAAAAGCTGGTCGTATTCTATGTCGGCAACCAGGGGCTCACTCATTATATAATACCGGTACTCATGAAAACGTAGTACATCCCTGAGCAGTTCCAGGTCCTTGCCATCTGCCTGGTTTACTCTTTTCAGCAATGATTTCGTAGATTGTTGTAAAGCTTTGGTCTGATCGGTTGAATACATGGGGGCAATTTGATGGAAAGATTAAAGATATAGAATCGCAGCCTTCAGCCTTCAGCTATCAGCGATCGGCTATCAGTCCGCGGTACAAAGTTTAAAAATTCATGTGTATAATAATAACTATTAAAAAATTAGTTTAAATTTCACACGAATTGCAACACCAGGATACAGGCCGGGTGCCAATAGCTGATGGCTGATGGCTGACAGCTGTTCTTTAAATTCGTACCTCAAACTTGCCAGAATGAAACAATCCGCCGCTACCTTAAGCCAGCTTGCAGAGTTAGCAAAAACAAAAAATATTAATACGGGCTTAGAAAAACTGGAAGATCATGTGCGTATAGGCATATCAGTTGATTGTGTCATATTCGGCTTTGATGAAAACGAGCTTAAAGTGTTATTGATAAAATGTGATCTGAAGAAATACCTGGGGATGTGGTCTTTGCTAGGAGACCTTGTAAGCAGCGTTGAAGATGTTGACCAGGCAGCTTACCGCATTTTGCAGGAGCGCACAGGAATGGATGATGTGTATCTTGAGCAGGTACGTACTTTTGGACAGGTGGGGCGTCACCCTGCTGCCAGGGTAATTACAATTGTTTATTGTTCTTTGATTAATGTACAGCATCATAAGTTGGGCATTTCCGATAATGAGCTGAACTGGCAAAAGGTAAGCACCCTTAAAGAAATGGCTTTTGACCACAAACAGATACTCGACGTTTGCCATGCATGGCTGCAGAAAAGGATACAGGAACATCCTCTTGGCTTTAGCCTTCTACCAAAAAAGTTTTCTCTTCGGGAACTGCAAAACCTTTACGAAGCCATCCTGGATGCCAAACTGGACCGCCGAAACTTCAGAAAGAAATTTTTTTCTATGGATCTGCTCATCGATACAGGTGAATACGAGACCAATGTGCCTCACCGGCCGGGTAAACTGTATGGGTTTAACTACGATAAATACCATAAAAAAGAGAGGAAGAAACTTTTGGGCATCGATTTTTAGAAAGAACAAATAAAATCAAAAGATAAACAACCACTTGCAGCGTTGTAGTAGAAATTACTGCCTTCTTTAAACATTTTAATTATTTTTTGTTAAAACTGACCTGGTTTTAACGAGCTATTTGCATAAAATATCGTTAAATATTTATTAATATCAATATATTACATCCTTAAATTGCTACTTATGAAGATTAAATTCCTGTCAAGGGTATTGTTCATTCCTCTCTTATGTGTGTTTTTTACACAAATTCTTTTCGCACAAAATAAAGTTATAACTGGCAAAGTCACTGATACTACTGGAGCCGGTCTTGCAGGTGC
>JBBPYM010000078.1:0-7342 GCA_038199905.1 Chitinophagales bacterium
GCAAGCCAGTTGTAAAATGAAGTAATACAGGTATGGGTTATAAGGTATGAGGTACTAGGTACGGGTGTCACTTCTTACTTCACAACTCAATCCTTCCAACCACATATCTCAACCCCAAACCTCCTACTCTTGCCTGACATTCATGATACTTATAATCCCATAACCCCTAACCCATAAGACCCATACATACCCCATACCCCAAACCTCATACCTGATACCTCATACCTCATACTTTTATGAGGAATTGCCGGGAATAAAATCATCAATAAGGGCGGAGATCCTGATTCACATACTTCGGTATGACTATCAGCTGGCCCGGCATGAATTTTTCAGGTAACGATGTAGCTTTTATAGCTGCTAACCTGAATTTAAATGGGCTGGCGGCGGTGAAAAGTTTATTTTTACACTTCACAAATGGTACTATTGTATGACTTCGACCACCAAAATTGCACACATATCAGCGACTAATGAGCTCAGAAATCCTTTTACTTCTTTCTGGATGGCAGGCTATGAATGCGCCGACCATCTAAATGCTTTTGGAAACAGGGTAGATTTCCTGCATTTAACCGGTCATTACGAATTGATAGACCAGGATTACCAGATGCTTGGCCGGTTTAACTTTGGCACCGTAAGAGAAGGATTGAGGTGGAGCCAGGTTGAAAAAACGGCTTATCAGTATGATTGGAGCACCATTCGCGTGATGATGGAAAAAGGCCGCATACATCACATTCAGCAGATTTGGGATATATGCCATTTTGGTTTTCCAGATGATCTTACGCCCCTGCACCCTATGTTTGCCCGCCGTTTTGCAGCATTTTGCAAAGCTTTTGTACTGTTTTACCGCTCAATAGAACCTTACAACCCGCTGATCGTGACTCCTATAAATGAGGTCAGTTTTTTATCCTGGTTGGGAGGAGATGCTAGGGGAACTTCACCTTACTGCCAGGGTCAGGGTTGGGAGGTTAAATATGCCCTTATGAGAGCATATATTGAAGGTATCGCTGCTATGCGCGAGGTAGATTCCTCGGTTCGCATCCTCACCACGGAGCCACTGGTACAGGTAGTTCCACCTATGAATGCAACCGATGACCAGGTTAGTGAAGCCATTCGGGTGCACAACGAACAGTACCAGTCGGTAGACATCCTTTGTGGCAGAATGTGTCCTGAATTAGGCGGTTCACCAGACTACCTGGATATCCTCGGATTTAATTTTTATTATAACAATCAATGGGTAGTGGGTCAGCATGATCTTCTGCCCTGGGCAAACCTTCAACAAGACCCAAGATGGAGACCTCTTCGCAGCTTGTTAACAGAAGCATACCATCGCTACAAACGCCCTGTTGCCATTACCGAAACCAGCCATTCCGGTGAGGACAGGCCCTTATGGATGGAATATGTCGCGCGAGAAGCTGCGGAAGTAATAAAGAACGGCATGCCGTTATGGGGCATCTGCATCTATCCTATCATCGACAGGCCAGATTGGGATCACCTCACTCAACCCTGGCATGGTTCGGGTCTATGGGATGCAGAGCTGACGCCCGAAGGCAAAGCCCCTGGCAGAATACTTAATAAACCTTATGCGGTGGCCCTAGGTGAGTGCCAGGCGCTTATAAAAAGCACCATTGCCAACCAATTGCTACAACAACGTCAGTCCATTGTATAACTTTCTTCTTTTAAATCTTATAACATTACCTGAATGAACAATACTCCTGAGAATAACGAAAAAGAGGGAACCAATGATCGCCCGGCGGATTTGTCTGCCAACAAGTTTGTTGATGACCAGGACATACATGATAGCGACAAGGACATGGAGAGCATGAAAAAGGAAGAGTCATTTACGATTGACCTGCCCGACGTTGCTGATATTCCTGGACAGGAGCATGTGCATGTGCCTTCACTGGGAGAACTAGCCGATACCACTATATCGTCTGATGATGAAGAAGGTACCGGTCTTTTTGACGATGAAGACGATGACTACGCACCCCTTGAGGTTGTTATGGCAAACGATACCAACGTTGGTCCTACAGAAAAAAAAGATCTAAGGATTGCTTCAGAAGATATTATGACGGGTGATAACACCAGCCTGCGGGAAGCAGCGCTGGATAATAGGGACAACGAAGGAGATCAGCTCAACGAAGGCAGCTCGGCAACCAACATATCTGGTGATGACCTTGACACACCAGGTGCTGATGCAGATGATGAAGATGAATCAATAGGCGAAGAGGACGAAGAAAATAATTCATATAGCCTTGGTTCTGAAAACAATGATGATATAAAATCTGATGAATTTTAAATCTGATGAATTTTAAATTTTTTCAATTAACACTACAGCGCATTTAACAATGATGTAAAGTCAGCTGAACACATGCTTGCCAGGAATTGTGTAATGCTATATTCCGCTGCTTTCTTTTTTATAAAAGGATCTTCTTTCACGATAGCTTCAACTTCATTAAAATCGGCGGCAGCGCATACTATAATGCCGCCGGTTCTTGGTATTTGTCTTCCCGATACGATAAATTTTTTGAGTTTATAGTATTTTTTAAGATACGCCACGTGGGTTTTCATCAGGGCGTCAATCTCCGCTAAGTCTTTTTTATAGGAAAGAACGATCAGGAATAATTGTTTAGACATGCTACTTGTTGAATTGTATCCAAAAGAAAGGCACCAAAGTAGCTGCGCACTAAGTCTGCAAGCTTCCCCTTGGTGCCAGTGGTATTTAAATTCGATCTTTGGTGAACTCATGGCAACACTAAGGTCATCAGGAATCTTTGTTTTTGTCTACTCCCCTGCCAGTAATATGCTGTAATTCGTTGATGCGTTTTGATGCCATGGCTTTACTCAATGAAGCGTCGAATTCCTCTCCGGCTTCATCAGACAAGGTTTTAAGATAAGAAGCCTGTGCACCAGTCATTTGCTCGTCACCGGTTGTCCAGTCATCTGGATTTTTGACTGTGTTAGATGACCCAACATCGGGTACTGATTGCTGTTCGTTGTTTTGTTCGGGCGTTTGTCCGGCTTGATTTTCGTTTTTTAGTTCCATATTGTTCTTTCTATTAGTAATGCAATAAATGCACCATTGGCCATTAAAAACGTTGCTTTTCTGCTTACAATGCTTGCAAGGCAACCAATCTTATCCAGTACTTTTGCGCTCCATGTTTAGAGAATTTAAAAAGACGCTGCATGTTTCCATACCAATCATCATCAGTAATATAGCGCAGGTTTCACTTTTGTTAATTGACAGTGCCATGATAGGTCATATACATTACACGCAGCTCGCGGCATCTTCACTGGTAATTAATGTTATTGCCATTCCCCAGGTGGCGGGTATGGGAATGACCGTAGCTATGTCTCCGCTCATCGCAATTGCCAACGGAAGGAAAGATGTGCTGAGCGCATCAAAAATTTTATTTAACGGGCTTGTACTGTGCACTTTAACAGCCTTTTTGCTGGCAGGCTGCCTGGTGTATTACAAAGACGTTTTATTTCAATTGGGACAAGACCCAATGGTAGCCAGGCTCGCCCTTCCCTATTTTGAAATAATTGCATGGTCGCTGGTACCGATGCTGATTTTTATGGCTGTAAAACAGTTTACTGACGCGCTGGAGTTTACAAAAACAGGTATGCTGCTTACAGTACTATCATTGCCGGTAAACGCTTTTCTTAACTGGGTCTTTATATTTGGTAAACTGGGCATGCCGCGACTGGAATTATACGGTGCAGGCATCGCTACATTTATTACTCGTGTACTCATTGCCGTTATATTGATCATCATCGTGTTAAGCCATCGCACTTTCAAGCCTTATATGAAAGTTCGGCACAGGGCCTGGAAACTCAAAATTGCTGACTGGAAAGAATTGCTGCGGATAGGAATCCCCAGCAGCATGCAATATGGTATGGAATCGGCTGCGTTTTCAGTATCGGGTATTATGATCGGCTGGCTGGGAGCAACCGCTCAGGCGGCCCACCAGATTGCTTTAAACCTTGCCTCAGCAACCTTTATGGCGGCTTTAGGTTTGTCAATGGGTGGCTCAATACGTGTTGCCAATGCCTACGGGCGGGGTGAAAATACACTTGTTCGCATGATCGGGAAAAGTACCATCGCTGGCGCACTTACGTATGGCATCTTTTGCGCAGTATTATTCATCACGCTGCGAACTTATTTGCCTTACCTGTTTACCGATAATACTGTTGTGGCAGGAACCGCGGGGTCTTTGTTGATTTTTGGAGCTTTGTTCCAGGTGTCAGATACCTCACAGGCCATCGCCGTAGGATTGTTAAGAGGAATTAAAGATGTAAAACTGCCGACAGCGTTTGTTGGAATTGCTTATTGGATTATCGGGATACCGACGGGATATTTCCTGGCTTTCGAACTAAAGTTGGGCGCTTCAGGCATTTGGATTGGATTTGTTGTGGGGCTCACCGTTTCTTCTGTGTTGCTTAACGCACGGTTCCTCAGCAAAACAAAAATCCGGTGAATATCATCACCGGATTCAAGGAGTTGTAATATTATGTTCAAGAGGAAATAACCACAATGTCAGGGTCGGGCATAACTTGCTTGCCAACATCTTTTGACATAAGAAGTCAGGCATACAACCTAATCAACACTGCATTTACTAAGAAGCAGCTGGAGTGGGTTTTACCTTGACTACTGATAACCGGGTAAATTCAGTACCATTAAAGATTCGAACAAGATTTATATCTCTTAACTTATTCCACTGTGCGATATTCGATTCTGTAACTATCCTCCAAAAGTTCTTTGACTTCAATTCTTCATAGTCAGTTACTTTTACGAACTGTCCTAAAACCGCATTTCTTTTCTTAAATTCAATTTTAACCGGGGTGTGGGACTGTTGTTCTGTTTCGATAAACTTTGAGATTTGTTCTGGAGTCATTTCAAAAATTTTCCTGAAGGTAGCTAAAAATGTCCGGTAATCCAAATCCATAGGCACACAGTATTGACTGCCAGCCCCTTTCAATCAAATCTAATTTGCAAACCCACAAAATACTTCAATGGAAAACGCTAAAATTCGCATTGCTCGTTCCCGCGCTGGAAACCAAGGTGATGCCGCTAGCTCTTACTGCGGCGGAAGAAACAACAGGAACGATTGAAGAAGTTTTCTACATCACGAGGTTTCGCGTGCAGGCGGTAAGCACCACAATGGCAGTAGATGTTCAAATGCAAGTGAAGTTATAGAAGAAATTATCGCGACGAATAAAGAGCATCCGTTCCCGGGTGCTCTGGCAATGCATTTATGTTAGGGAACTGATGCACTAATAGGTTTTACCCGTTTCCAAGTCATGTGTAATGGAACTCGATGGAGTTGAATCAGCCATCGCCCGGTCTTTCTACCAATATTTCTGGAACAGGCTTGAGGAATTCTCAATTGCCTTCACAGTCCACCCGGACAAAATAAATCCAAACCTTACTGCTCACCGCAGAAAAAAAATGTACGGCTCCAATCAGGATAAATGGCTCAATGCCCGCCACGAACTGCTCGATCCTTCCGTAAGAAAGCGTGTAATAATGAGTTATGGTGAGGTGCGGACTTGATCGATAGCCCTCAGCTTCCAGCTGTCAGCTATCAGCCTACCGCGCAGCACTAAAAATTTTAGAAACTTGTATTATATGCCATTATAAGTCACCAATATTTTTTTTAGCTTGCACATTATTTCAGAACAGGTAACGACATTTATCTTAACCGCAAAAGCTGATAGTTGAAGGCTGATGGCTGATAGCTGACACCATGCATTCCAAAGACTACTACAAAATACTCGAACTTGAAATCGGTGCCGGCGAACAAGATATCAAAAAGGCCTACCGGCATATGGCAATGAAGTTTCACCCGGACAAAAATGAAGGTGATCGCTTTGCCGAAAGCAGGTTTAAAGAAGTAGCAGAAGCTTACGAAGTGTTATCGGACCCGCGGCGCCGAACTACGTATAATCAACAACGTTGGTACGGAAAAAGCATCCGCCAAACAACTGATTTCTCTCCTGTAACATCACACACTATTCTGGAAAAGTGCAGGGCGCTTAACAAATATATGGACACACTGGAGGCTTTTCATATCAACCAGCAGGCTTTGAATCGCTACCTGGTTCACCTCCTTTCTGCAACCACCTTGAAAATTTTGCTAACAGAAAATAATATCCGCAATAACCGGCAGATCGTAAAGGAATTGCTGCAAGCTGCCTCCCCGCTTCCCTACAGGTCCATGGAAAATATTATGCGGCTATTGCGAAAAATCGCAGGCAATAATGGCCAGGTAACAGCCGAACTTGACAAATATTTACAAGAAAAAAAGCTGTCCTACAATTTGCAACGTTATACTCCTGCTTTAGCGCTTTTAATCGCCATAATCCTCTGCCTGTTTATATACCTTGTCAGTAATACTTCCAGCTAACCGGTCTCCTAGTAACTTGTTCTTCGTATATTTAGTTACAATTTTTTATAGATAAAAAATTTTATGGATCAACGAGTAATTAATTTATTCGACGAATACACGCATAAGCCTTTGCCAAGGCAGGTCTTCATCAAACGTCTTGCAATTATAACCGGCAGTATGGCGGCCGCTATGTCTATCTTGCCTATGCTGGAATTGAATGACGCCAGCGCAGCAACTATACCAGAGCAGGACGATGATATAATTTCAAAAGATATTAGTTATGAGGGCGATGGATCCACAATGAAAGGTTATTTTTCAAGGCCTGCAAAAGCGGGTAAATACGGAGCTATCGTCGTTATTCATGAAAACCGTGGCTTGAACCCACATATCCGTGACGTAACGCGAAGAGTTGCCAAAGCCGGTTACCTGGCCCTCGCGCCGGATGCCCTGTCTCCGCTAGGTGGCACGCCGGAAAATGAAGACAGTGCCCGGGAACTGTTTGGCAAGCTCGATATGCGAAAAAACCCAACAATTTCCTGAAGGCCCTTAGCTATCTAAAGGCTATGCCGGAATCTAACGGAAAGACAGGTTGTGTGGGTTTCTGCTGGGGTGGGGCTTTGTCTAACCAGCTTGCTGTTCATGCGCCCACACTAAACGCTGCTGTGGCTTTTTACGGAACCCAGCCAAAAGCGGAAGACGTACCTAAAATAAAGGCCGCCGTGCAACTTCACTATGGGAACCTGGATGAACGCGTCAACGCAGGCATACCTGTTTACGAAGCAGCGCTCAAAGCAGCAGGTACAAAGTACGAACTTTATATTTACGAAGGTGTAAACCATGCCTTCCACAACGATACCTCAACCGCCCGGTATAATGCCGCCGCCGCTAAGCTCGCATGGGAAAGAACGTTAAGGCTGTTTGCGGAGAAGGTGTGAGATGCTGTCAGCGGTCAACTA
>JBBPYM010000079.1:0-4867 GCA_038199905.1 Chitinophagales bacterium
GGCATGCCTGTACAAAAACTGCTCGACTTTTACCAGGAAAAAGGGGAAGCCATGTTCGACAAAGCGTTTTTATTACGAAGAGTAAAATATTTTTATAACGATGGCCCACTGGCTAAAGAACTCAAAAATACTTTTGGCGAGGGCAGCATTGATGTGAGCACTGGTGTGTTTAAATGTTTGTTACTTGTTGTTACAATGAACCGATCAACAGACTCACCCTGGCCCATCAGCAACAACCCGCTTGCAAAATACAACGACAACGGAAGAGCAGATTGCAATACTGCGATTAAATTATACCAATTGGTGCGTGCAAGCACTGCTGCCCCGGCATTTTTCCGCGCGGAGACCCTGCAATGGGATCTCAACAACCCTGAAAAAACCTTTGTGTTTGTAGATGGCGGCGTAACACCGTATAATAACCCGGCATTCCTGCTCTACAGGATGGCTACGCAGCCTCATTACAAATTAAATTGGCAAACGGGGGAAGATAAGTTGCTGATTATTTCAGTGGGAACCGGCTCCTCCCCTTCGGCCGGCACGTATGACAACCTGCTGGAGACGGTAAAGGAGCTGCCCAATAACCTGATGTACGCGATGCAAATAGACCAGGACACTACCTGTCGGACGATCGGTCGCTGCACCTATGGGTCACTGATCGATAGAGAATTGTGGGATATGGTTCCCCGTGAAGATCCGCATGACCATAAGAGTAGGGCCATCCCATTAAGCACCGGCCTTAACCGCCAATTTCTTTATGCCCGTTACAATGCCGACCTGAGCCAGCAGGGCCTTGATGCCATGGGCATGAGCCATATCGTCTCTGATCATGTGAGACAAATGGACTCGGTAAAATACATAGATAAGTTACGTGAAGTTGGCAAGGTTGCTGCTAAACAGGTTGCTATGGCACATTTTGGTTCCTTTGTCTAATATCACTTTATTTGTTGTTATCATATAACACAATTTAAACTTCGTTTGTTCCTAACTGTTATTAACAAGCCAATCAATACATTATGACCTCAGTTTTTATCGTCCGGCCGTTTGGTAACAGGTCGGTGCCAAAGAAAGATAAAACAACAGGCACTACGTCGATCATTGATTTTGATTTTAACCGCGTTGAAACTGAGCTGATAAGACCGGCTATGAACGAGTTGTTTTTAACCGGCGGCACAACCGGGGAAGTTTTTGAAGCTGGTGATATCAGGGATGATATGTTTTCTGAACTGCTGCTCGCCGATGTTGTTATTGCAGACATCACCATTTACAATGCCAACGTTTATTATGAGTTGGGCATTCGCCATGCATTGAGGGATAAAAGAACCGTACTGATAAAGTGCCCCGGGTTTGATGACACCCCGTTCGATATCATTGGTTACAGGTATGTATCCTACGATAGGGATAATCCTGCCGCCTCATTACATGATCTTGTAAAAACGATAGAGGAAACTTTGAATTCGGATCGTAAGGATAGTCCTGTGTTTAACATCCTGCCGCACTTAAAATCACAGGACCCTGAAAGGTATCTGGCGGTGCCGGAAGATTTTATAAACGAACTGAGGATAGCAGCCGAATCGAAATTTGTGGGCAAACTTTCACTGTTGGCGGACGAAGTAGAAAGCTGTAATTGGAACATACCCGCATTGAGACTGATCGGTGAAGCGCTCTACAAAATAAAAGCTTTTGAACCCGCCCGGCTGGTATGGGAAAAGATCATCGCGCATAAACCCATTGACATCAGGGCAAACGACAGGCTTGCTTCTATTTACCAGCGGCTGGCGGAAACGGAAATGGATATGAACCCGGTAGAAGCAGTGTCATTGCTTATCAAATCAGACATTGCCATAGAAACCGTTTTCAAGGATCCGGGGATAGACAGTTCGCAAAGGGCGGACGCCTATGCTTTGAAAGGACGGAATGCAAAAACAAGGTGGATCAATTCGTGGCGTAACCTTTCGGGTGCGCAACTACAATCAAATGCATTGCAGTCGCTAAACCTTGATACCGCATTTAAGAATTACGAGAAAGGATTTTATGAGAACCTCAATCACTATTATTCCGGTATCAATGCTTTGGGTTTGCTGGTAATATCGATCTCGCTGGCTGAACTTTTTCCCGATACCTGGGAACTGTCTTTTGACTCGAAAGAACTGGCAAATAATAAACTGACAGCGTTAAAAAAGAAATACCTGCAGCTCTCACCCGCGGTGCAGGTTTCGATAACTGCTGCCAAAAGACAGTTGGAGGCCCGAGGCACTGACGACATCTGGGTGAATATTACCCAAGCAGATTTCACCTGTTTAACTTCTTCTAATCCGCTGCGAGTTGCCAATACGTACACCCGGGTGTTGCAGGACGCAGGCGGACTAAACATCGATGCCGTAATCCGTCAATTAAGATTGTACCAGCGATTGAACGTGAAAACAGAAAATATTGCTGCTGCTTTAAAGGTGTTACCAGAGGCCAATGTTCCGAAATTTTCGCCACCAACTTGCCTGCTTTTTACGGGTCATATGATTGATAAGCCAGGAAGAAAAGAACCACGTTTTCCGCCTTCAATGGAAGCCTATGTGAAAAACAGGCTTCGTGAAAAAATACTAGAGGAAGTAAAAAAGGTATCTGACGTTACAACTTTAAAAGGGATCGCCGGCGCGGCCTGCGGCGGAGATATTTTGTTTCATGAACTATGCCTTGAGATGGGTATTAAAACAGAGTTATACCTGGCGTTGCCACAGGATAAGTTTAAGGTTGAATCGGTTGCTTTTGCCGGTGTTAACTGGATTGAACGTTTCAATGTATTATATAAACAGTTACCACATTGTATTCTAAGCGACACCAGAGAGATGCCGAAATGGCTCAGGAAAAAAAGTGATTACACCGTATGGGAAAGAAATAATTTATGGCAGTTAAACAGCGGCCTTGTAAATGGTGGGTTGAATATGACTTTAATTGCATTATGGGACGGCGTAGCTGGTGATGGACCCGGCGGCACTGCCGACATGGTAAATCTGGCAAATGAGAGAGGCGCAACTGTGAAAATAATTCCATTAGAAGATAGCGCTTAAGACTCCAACACCTGATTCTTTGAAGGCAGTGTAAAATATAATATGGCAAAGCCCAGTATTGCAGAAGTGGCAGAAGCCACCATGATAACTATTTTAGATGCATCAATGCTACTATTATCATTAAATGCAAGCAGGGTTATAAACATAGACATTGTAAAACCTATCCCTCCTAACATTCCCAGTCCAACCAAAGATTTCCATGTTAGGGCAGCTGGTCGTGTAGATAGGCCCAGTGCAGTAACCAGCAAAACAAAAATGAGCACTCCAACAGGTTTTCCCACTACTAACCCCAGGAAAATACCGGTACTGTTGGTAGTGGAAAACGTTTCTGAAATGGGGCCGGGTATATTAATCGCGGTATTGGCCAAAGCAAATAGTGGAAGAATCAGAAAGGCTACGGGTTTATGAAGAAGATGTTGGAGGATATACGAGGGAGACTTCTCATCACCGCTTCCAAATGGAATAACAAAAGCGAGCAACACACCAGAAATAGTAGCATGAATGCCGGAGTGCAGCATAAAATACCACATTATTATTCCACCCACCAGGTATGGAACGAGGTTTCTCACCTTTAGCCGGTTTAATATACCAAGCAGCAAGAAAATGCCCATGGCGGCTCCCAGGTTAAGAAAAGAAAGCCCCTTTGAATAAAAGATGGCTATGGTGATAATAGCGCCGATATCATCAATGATAGCGAAAGCCGTCAGGAATATTTTTAGGGCAGTGGGCACCCTGTTGCCCAGCAGTGACAGCACGCCGAGTGCAAAAGCAATGTCAGTCGCCATTGGAATGCCCGCACCGGACTGGGTGGACGTGCCAAAGTTAAACCAAAGGTGTATGGCTGCAGGCACCAGCATTCCGCCAAGCGCGGCCGCAATGGGCAGCATGGCATTTTTAAAACTCGCCAATTCGCCGGTGTACACTTCCCTTTCCAGCTCAAGCCCGATCAGTAAAAAGAAGATAGCCATCAATCCATCGTTGATCCAGTGATCCAAATGAGCCCCTGCGAGATCGGTCTTCCAAAAATTTATATAAGGAACCTGCCAGCCGGAGTTTGCCAGCAGGATGGATAACGCGGCGCATAATATTAATAGCAGGCCCCCTGCCTTTTCGCTGTTAAAAAACTCCTGGAATAGCTTCGTCAACTTCATGGCACGAATATATTAAATTAGGTGCTAAAAGTTTTGCGTGGTTGTGGTGTTAGTAATAAAGAGGTAATTTATATAGCGGCATTATCCTGCGATTGATCTAATATTTTACATTTAACTTTATGAAATCCTTGTATCTGTAGGAATTGAAGTGTCAATATAAATAGCAGTTCATTGGCAGAGATCAAACCGTAATACCACATTGTATTACTAACTCAAAAATCAAGTTGCAATCAGTAAACGACACAACAGGCTTTCATGAACAAGAATATCTCGATTGCGGTTGTGGACGACCATAAGCTCTTTAGAAAAGGAATCAGCATACTCTTGGAATCAAAGGGTTATCACATTTCCGGCCAGTATGAAAATGGCAAGGATTTTATTGAAAGAATTACAGCCGACCAATTACCACTCTTTGTGTTTACAGACCTTAATATGCCTGAGATGGACGGATATGATCTTGCTTTATGGTTAGCCGGGCACTATCCCTGCATACATGTAATAGGTTTATGTCTGAATGAAGACGTGGACGCAATTCAAAGATTTTTGAACAACGGCGCTAAAGGATTTCTCTTCAAACATGCCGACCCTAATGAATTTACAATTGCCGTCAAAACTGTTTTGAAGAATCGAAAGTATTTTGCCGATTTTCACTAC
>JBBPYM010000080.1:0-5663 GCA_038199905.1 Chitinophagales bacterium
AACCAGTTTTGACGCTTTCGTGCAAAAGGATACGTAGGTATCTGTCAGCCGTCAGCTATCAGCTATCAGCCGAGTCTGCCGTGGTAGATGTTTTAACTGTTCGGGGATTAGAACTCTCAAGTTTTTGTTCTTATAAATGGTGTTTAATTATTACCCATGCCCTCTCGGCCGCAGGCCGACAACGGCTGACAGCTGACAGCTGATAGCTGACGGCTGACTGCTCGAAATTTGTGCCCCCTATAACATTTAATTAACCGGAAAAGGTTAACTTTGCACCCAGTTTTAATACTAAAATGCTCCTCATATGGCTGTTCCAAAATTTGCAAACGTTCCTCATTCCTTTCATTCTGAACTTAAAAACAGGATAACCACATATTTCGACGAAGTGGGTAAATCAACCTACGGAAACTCTTCGCTATTCAGTAAAGCTGTCATATTGATGGTAAGCTTCCTCGTTGTGTATATTCACCTTGTTTTTTTTACTCCCAATACTTTTTTTTCTATTCTTGAATGTGTGTTCCTTGGCGGCATTGTTTCAGCTATTGGTTTTAACGTGATGCACGACGGAGCTCACGGCAGCTTCAGCAAATACAAAGCAGTAAATATATTCGCTGCATTTTCTCTTAACATACTTGGAGGTAACAGCTTTATGTGGAATGTAAAACATAATATCATCCACCATGCATACACTAATGTAGATGGGGTGGATGATGATATCGACATCCAGCCCTGGATGCGTATGAGCGCCACTCAGAAGAAATACCGCCTCCACAAATACCAGCATATTTATTTCTGGGTATTATATTCCTTGTTTTACATTTTTTGGATTTTTGTACTTGACTATCAAAAGTACTTTAAAAGCAAAGTGGGCAGCATGGATTTAAAAAAAATGAGCCTGTCAGATCACCTTATTTTCTGGGGATTTAAATTGTTTCACGCTTTTCTTTTTGTGGGTCTGCCAATATATATGCTCGGTTTTACTTCATGGCTGATCGGCTTCCTGGTGTTTACCTGCGTGGCAGGATTGGTGTTAAGCCTTGTATTTCAACTGGCTCATACCGTTGAGCATACCGCTTTTCCTATGCCTGACGTTGTTACAGGCAGAATGGAAAATGAATGGGCAATCCACCAGATTAAAACCACTGCTAATTTTGCTACCAACAATAAGGTTATCTGCTGGCTCGTAGGAGGATTGAATTTCCAGATCGAACATCACTTGTTTCCTAAAATTTCTCATATACATTATCCACAGATCAGCAAGATCATCAGGCAGGCCTGCCGGGAATATGGCATTGACTACATTGAATATCCCAAAATGCGTTACGCTGTCGCATCACATGTTGCTTTCCTCAAACAAATGGGAAAAAGTTAAGGTCGAATAGTTGTGTTATTACCAGTTAATGTGAAATTTTATTATTTACACTGACTGTTATAAAAATAATTACCTAATCTCCCATTCTTTATACTTGGAAAATCATGAGCAAAGTCAACATTGGTTTAGTGCAGATGAGTTGTAGCGCAAGTAAGGAAGAAAATCTCCAAAAAGCTGTTGAAAAAGTAAGAGTAGCTGCCGCCAAGGGAGCACAGATTATTTGCCTGCAGGAACTTTTTACTTCACTGTATTTTTGCGATGTAGAGGATTATGAAAACTTTAAATTGGCAGAACCCATTCCCGGACCGTCTACCGACCTGTTGAGTAATCTCGCAGCTGAACTTAACGTGGTGATTATAGCATCACTTTTTGAGAAAAGAGCGCAGGGGCTTTATCACAACACCACTGCTGTGCTGGACGCGGATGGTAGTTACCTGGGTAAGTATCGTAAGATGCATATACCGGATGATCCGGCTTATTACGAGAAATTCTATTTCACGCCTGGCGATTTAGGCTACAAAATCTTTAAAACAAAATTTGCCACCATTGGTGTGCTTATCTGCTGGGACCAGTGGTACCCGGAAGCTGCCAGGATTACGTCATTAATGGGAGCAGAAATTCTTTTCTATCCTACAGCTATCGGCTGGGCAACCTCACAGGACGAGTCTACCAATGTTGAACAATACAATGCGTGGCAGACCATACAAAGAAGTCACGCAGTGGCTAACGGCCTTCATGTAGTAAGCGTTAACCGGGTAGGTTTCGAGCAGGATGGTATTATGAAATTCTGGGGCGGCTCATTCGTTGCCAATCCCTTCGGCACTATCTTGTACCAGGCATCCCATGACGAAGAGGAAGTGATTGTGCAGCAAATAGATATCGATGCAACGGATCGTTACCGAACCCATTGGCCGTTCCTGCGCGACAGGCGCATTGATTCATACCAGCCCATCACCAAAAGATATATTGACGAGAGCTGATTTTTCGGACTTAATTCCGGTAAATTAGTAATCGATTCCAATACCGAGCCGAATAAGCAAATCCGGAACTATGAGTTTAATCAAGAAAAATGAGCCCACTGCCGGCAAACCGGGCGGCCCAACACCGAAAGAACTCGGCTATTATTTTCCGGCAGAATTTGCACCGCATACCGCAACCTGGTTGAGCTGGCCGCATAAAGAAGCTTCCTGGCCAGGAAAAATCGATTCCATCTACCCAAATTATTGTGAGTTTATTAAAGAGTTGACCAATGGCGAACGTGTATGTATAAACGTAAATAGCGAAGCTATGCAGTCATTTGCCATTAAATACCTGCAGGAGGCTGGCGTGGATCTTCTTGAAGTTGACTTTTTTATACACCCTACTAACGACGCCTGGTGCCGCGACCACGGTCCTGCGTTCCTCGTAAACCCGGCTGCCGAGCAGCGCAGGATTATTGTTGACTGGAATTACAACGCCTGGGGAAATAAATATCCTCCATACGACCTGGATGATGTGATTCCAACACTCATTGGAGAACATTTTAATATCCCTGTGTATTATCCTGGCATCGTTATGGAAGGTGGGTCCGTAGATTTTAACGGCCAGGGTACCCTGTTAACATCCAAATCATGCCTGCTGAATCCTAACCGCAACCCCCAATTGAACCAGGAACAAATTGAGACCTATCTACACGACTTTTATGGAGTGGAACAGGTGTTATGGGTAGATGACGGCATCGTAGGAGATGATACAGACGGCCACATAGATGACACTGTTCGTTTTACAAACGAAGACACGGTGTTGACCGTTGTGGAAACCAACAAAAACGATGAGAATTATAAGCTACTCCAGTTGAACCTGAAACAGCTAAAGAGCATGCGTCTTTTAAACGGGAAGCAGCTAAATATTGCAGAGCTTCCCATGCCGGATGCTATAATTTTTGAAGATCAGCGCCTTCCTGCATCTTACGCTAATTTTTATATCGCCAATCAATCGGTTATCGTGCCCACTTTTCGCTGCGCCAATGACGACCGGGCTTTACAGGTTATCCAGCAATGTTTTCCAAAACGTAAAGTGGTAGGCATAGACTCCACAGAGATTATATGGGGCCTTGGGAGTTTTCATTGCCTCAGCCAGCAGGAACCGCAATAGCAAGATCCAGTCAGGCGCATTTGCATACACCTCATATCTTTTCCACTGCGAAGTTCAGCCCGGTGGCTTACCGTTGATAGCTTACCTTTGGCTAACAAACTCATGCAATGGAATTCCAGTTAAGCGAAGAACAATTGATGATACAAAAGGCAGCAAAAGATTTTGCGGCAAATGAATGTCTGCCTGGTGTAATTGAAAGGGATGAAGCGCAAAAATTTCCCAGGGAACAGGTAATGTTACTTGCAGATCTTGGATTTATGGGTATGATGGTAGATCCCGAATATGGCGGTGCCGGCATGGATACCATTAGTTATGTGCTGGCGATGGAAGAGATCAGTAAGGTTGATGCAAGCGTAAGCGTTTGTATGAGCGTTAACAACAGCCTGGTTTGTTGGGGACTTAATGAATATGGTACCGTAGAACAAAAGCAAAGATACCTCTCACCACTTGCGCAAGGTAAAAAGGATGATGATCTTTATATCGGCGCATTTTTGTTGAGCGAACCTGAAGCTGGCAGTGACGCCACCTCTCAACGTACAACTGCTGAATTTAGAGGTGATCATTATCTGCTGAATGGTACAAAAAACTGGATAACAAATGGCAGTTCTGCATCAGTTTACCTGGTGATGGCACAAACAGATCCTTCAAAAAAAAGCAAGGGGATCAATACTTTTATTGTGGAAAAAACCTGGCCCGGCGTAACTGTCGGCGCTAAAGAAAATAAATTAGGCATTCGCGGCAGCGATACCCACAGCATCACTTTTAACGATGTTAAAGTGCCCATTGAAAACAGGATAGGTAAGGATGGCTTCGGTTTTACCTTCGCGATGAAAACACTTGCAGGTGGCAGGATTGGCATTGCTGCCCAGGCGCTGGGAATAGCAAGCGGATCCTATGAACTTTCTTTAAAGTATTCTAAAGAAAGAAAGGCTTTCGGAAATGAGTTGATGCACCACCAGGCGATACAGTTTAAACTGGCAGATATGGCTACGAGGATCGACGCGGCCCGTTTATTGTGTTTTAAGGCGGCCTGGGAAAAAGATAACGGAATGGACTATGCGCTGAGCAGTTCCATGGCCAAGGTTTTCGCCAGTGAAACGGCCATGTGGGCCGCGGTAGAAGCGGTTCAGATACATGGGGGCTATGGTTATGTAAAAGAATACCATGTGGAACGGTTAATGCGCGATGCGAAAATAACCCAGATCTATGAAGGAACCAGTGAAGTGCAACGAATGGTAATAAGCCGCGCCATCCTCAGATAATACTTCTATCTGTTTTTTTCTTCCCTCATACCTCACACCCCATACCATGATCAACACCGAAACATACAAAGAAATTATTAGGGAACTTGGCGATAAAGTTACGCTGGTGGCCGTCTCCAAGATGCGCGCGGTGAATGAGATCATGACTTTATATAACGAGGGTCAACGGGATTTTGGAGAAAACTATGTGCAGGAACTGGTGGCAAAACAGGCGGAATTGCCTGCTGATATCCGCTGGCATTTTATTGGTCACCTGCAAACCAATAAGGTAAAATATATTACGCCGTTCGTTTACATGATACATAGTGTAGACAGCCTGAAATTATTAAAGGAAATAAACAAACAGGCAGCCACAAACGAACGGGTGATCAAATGCCTGTTGCAGGTGCATATAGCACAGGAAGAAACGAAATATGGTCTGGATGAAAAGGAACTTGAGGATATCACCGCTTCAATTCCGAAACTACCTCATGTAAGTGTATGCGGCCTGATGGGAATGGCATCAACTACAGATAACCCAGACCAGTTGAGAATGGAGTTTAAGGAACTTAAATCACTGTTCGACAGCAGCGGAGACATTTCTTCGCCGTCTTCTTTTAGCACGTTAAGCATGGGCATGAGCGGTGATTATATAACTGCTATAGAAGAAGGCAGCAACATGGTCCGCATCGGCAGCTTACTATTTGGTCAGCGCAGTGCTGGTACAAATGGATAGATTGTTTTTTCTGTTCCTTGTGTTCCAGATATGTAAACGTTCGTATGCGGTGTTTTTCTTTAACCACAAGGCGCACGAAGAAGGCACAAAGGACACAGGGGCCTTTTGATAGAAAATTGACTTTCCTTTATATTTAGGATTGATAATAAATGTGCACGCTCTCTTAGTGCTCCTGGTGCCT
>JBBPYM010000081.1:0-13249 GCA_038199905.1 Chitinophagales bacterium
ATTCTCATCCAGATAACGAACGTCTTGGGGAATAGTTCCGGCTTTAATACCTTTGGCCATTTCAGCTGTTTCTCGTTTTTGTGAATTGGCCGTAAAGGCTTTTTTATAACTTGCCCTTATTGTATGCACTCCGGCATCTTGATGCCTTAGCACAGCGAGTGTCTGTCCAGATTTGTCAACCACGGTTACTGTAACGTACAACCCGTCTTTCTCAGCTTGTGCAAAGGCCGCTTGCACAATTTTGGCAGCTGTTTTTCCAGTAAGTACCGGTTCTTGTACAAAGTCTTCTTGTGCGTATGTCATAGTTGTGATAAGTGTGAATAAGATAACAACCGCTTTCCTCATAATTTTATTGTTTATTGATAGTAAATCCAAGGTTTTCGGCAGACTTTTGCGCAACATTATGGTCGCTCAGTCCACCACCGGCACCTGATACGCCTATACTTCCCACTAACTCTCCATCTTTCCAAATGGGTACACCACCACCCAGAAGCAACAGTTCGGGTAAGGTGTTTAAATTTTGAGCGGTGGGATCAGCAGCAGCTTTTTGCATTAACTCAAAGCTTGCTGTTTTGGTAGAAAAAGCGGTGTATGCCTTTCTCCGCGAGGCCTCGGTATTGTGCGGACCCACATTATCTCCTTTAAGCAACAATATCGTTATTCCTGAACTGTTGAGTACTGCAACTGACACATTTTTATTTAATTTTTGAGCTTCAAATTTTGCTTGTTCTGCTAATTTCAACGCTCCGATTTGATTTAAGTCGTACGCCTTCTCTACATACTGTGCGGATACTGAACATACCATTAGTAAACAAACTACACCAAACATAATTTTCTTGTTCATTTATGCATATTTTGCCTGCTTTTCCAAATAAAATACAAGGGGTCCGGCATTGCGATCTGGCCGCAGTCCAAATAAGTGTCTGTTGATTCCATCGTTAAATTTAAACCAGCAGCGGTTTGCTTTCACCCCTTTTGCGACCCCTTGATCGTTCGAGGCCTTCCGAAAAACGAATGACGGAGGGCTATGAACCTTTTCAGATTATAAAGATATTGCCGACTTGAGCCTATGCAATGGCAGGAACAGTTGGGGAACCTGTTTTGTTTAAATCTATGAAAAATATAGCGCATTAAAAATCTGTATTATCGTCTATATGAAAATAGATGATCAACGCTGCAATGGTGAAATAAAAATGTTGGAATCGGTTCATCAAATCGCTATATTAATTGAAGATTATACGTGATCAATATGCTTCATAACCTGCTCAACCATTCTATCGCATCTGTTCAAATTAAATGCAGTACTTTTTCCTCTTTATAAAAGGAGCTTAATGTCTCACACAGCATCCCTTTGGCACTGTTTAATCTCGCTTTTACATTAACCTCGCTAACGTGCAGGCACTCTTGTATTTCTGCAACATTCATATTTTCAATTCCACGCAGTACAAAAACAGTCCTGTATTTTTAGAACGCTGGCGTATAGCTTTTTCCAGCGCTCTTTTAATTCCGCGTTTATTGTTTACATAAGTGGAGGTTGTAACACTCCCGGAAAGTGTTGATGCGTTACATTTTCAATCATGTCCTTCCACTGAATTCTGAATAATACTTAGCAAAACTTGTCGAAATCTACCGTAATTTTTATGAGTACCTCACTTTAGTATCTAAGTATGAAAACTTAACATATTAAGATGAAGATCAGGAAATATCATTATTACAAAAAGACAGGTTGGTTTGGTTGTTCGGAAAAATGCAGCATCGATATAATAAATGATGAGGCCTTTTTTCATGCTATTTCATGTGTAGATTATAGAACAATAATTGACAATAAGTTTTTAAATACTTGTAACTCTTTTACTGTTGTCAACTCTAATCTCTGTAGCCTTTAACTTAATTAATTATTTGGGAGGTGGAATTAAAATGAAAATATCTGTATCAATTTCTATTGATGAAGTGATTGTTTAATCGAAAAATAAACCAGTTATGATATGTCAGAAAAAGACGATTGTTATTGCAGCAATAATTGCTGTTGTATGCGTTGCTCAATGTAAGAAAAACGAACCGGTAATAGATGAAGAAACAAATCCTGCATTAGTTAGTGATGGGAAACAAATATTCCGTTTTGATACCTTTGACGATGAAGATTTTTGGAGTGGAGCCCTTCATATTGATGAAGCCATAGCAGGTTCGGCCAATGGTGGCTTTGGCCCTGGTATAAGCCCCCGAACCGCACTGGCCGTAGGCTTAAAAGTAGATGCCACAGTATTACCGGCAAATGTGGTAGCAGGGATACAATCAGGTGCTATCAGCCTGGATGATCCTTTAACTACTGTTGCATTATTAAAATTAGATGCGGTAGTTGGCGTAAAAGGAAGTTTTAATTCAGAAGGAGGGCTGAAATCTGTTGGTATTACCTGTGCATCCTGTCACTCTACTGTCGACAATGCCTTTGCTCCGGGAATCGGTAAACGGCTTGACGGATGGCCGAACAGAGATTTGAATGTAGGTGCCATTATTTCTGTTACAGATAACGCACAACCAACAGCGAACATGCTACATGTTGATGAAGCAACCTTGAGAACAGTTTTGGGAATGTGGGAACCGGGCAAATTTGCGGCTCAGCTTTTTTTAGATGGTAAAGCGTTAAGACCTGATGGAAAGATTGCTGCTAATCTCATGCCCGCCGCATTTGGACTTAAGAGAATAGGCCTAACAACTTATACCGGTTTTGGAGATATAAGCTATCGGAATGCATTTGTTGGAAATTTAGAAATGCATGGCAAAGGCAGTTTTCGAGACACCCGACTTAATGATCCAATCAAATATCCGATTGCTGTAGAAAATAGTTTTTTGGAATGTGACAAATTCACCTGATTTAATTACTTCCAAATTGCCTGCGTTAAAAGCTTATCAACATTCAATAGTGGCACCCAGGCCTGCGGCAGGTAGCTTTGATGTTGCTGCAGCGGGCAGAGGGAAAGGCATTTTTTCAACAAAAGCAAAATGTGCTTCCTGCCATGCCAGCCCATTGCTGGCTGACAATATCCTGCATACAGCAGAGGAAGTCGGTATTGATGACTTTGAAGCTAAACGCTCTCCCACAGGGAAGTTCAGGACTACTCCATTAGGAGTATTATTCACCAGGGCAAAGGGAGGTTTTTATCATGATGGCAGGTTTGCAACCCTTGCCGATGTTATTAATCATTACAATAGTCACATGTCACTAAATCTTTCAGCTTCGGAAAAGCAGGACCTGGTAGAATATTTAAAATCACTTTATAGTGTTTCCAGGGTGGTCTCCCCAGAATTTTAGCAATAGTAGAAGCTTCCTGCGTAAGTTAATGAGATGGTATATAGTTCAAATAACATTGGATGCGTTCGATATTATTGTGCTTTTTGAAATGATAGTCTTCAGATCACAGAAAAGATCAGTGTTTGAGTATTTTGACTATTTATATTTCGGTGCTGACAGCAAAATGAATTAAATTCATGTTTTTTACAGGATATCAAATCTTCCTGTGTTGAATTGAAGTTTAAAAAACCAAAAGAAACCAATGCTTATGAAGATCAGGAAACTTAGCTCGTTCCTTCTGCTTATGTTCTCAGTCCTCACCAGTTATGCTCAGCAAAATACAGCTTCGGTAAAAGGTACTGTGAAAGACGACCAGGGAAATCCACTTGTGGGAGTGAGTGTGCAAGCCCTGAATAGTTCCACCAATTCAGGTCCAGGTACGCAAACAGATCCTATGGGGGTTTTCAGCTTTCAACAGCTGCCGACAGGGCCATACAGTTTTACATTTAGCATGATCGGAGTACAATCCCGGAACATGGGTGGTTATTTCCTTAAGGCTGGTGAAACCATTACATTAAATGTAACCATGAGTGATTCCTCTGAGTCGTTGGATCAGGTTACTGTTGTTGGGTATGGTAGCCAGCGGAAACGCGATCTTACCACAGCAGTAGTGGGTATAAGAGCGAAGGATATGGAAAATCAACCTATCAACAATGTCGCGGAAGCGATGGTTGGCAAAATGACTGGGGTGCAGGTTGTGCAGGGCACTGGTCAGCCAGGAACGGCTTTATCAGTAAAGGTTAGAGGTGTTGGAACCATTACAGCAGGCACGGAGCCGCTATATGTGATAGACAATGTTCCTACTTCCGGCAACAATCTTAATACGCTGAATACATACGATATTGAATCCATAGAAGTGTTGAAAGACGCATCGTCATCAGCGATTTATGGCTCCAGGGGGTCGAACGGTGTGGTGATAATAACCACCAAACAGGGTAAAAGGGGAAAACCCGTTGTAGCGTTGAACTCAATGGTTGGCGTACAAAGTGTTGCTAATAAAATCGAAATGCTCGATGCTTATGGTTATTCCTCACTCGTACAGGATGCAAGAAACAATGCCTATTCCGATCAAATGATTTCGAATAACCTGAGGCGGAAGGCGCAGGGACTGGCTCCAATTGGTTTTACGCTGAATGATAACAATGCCACAAGGCTTATCAACACCGCAAATAACACGAATACAATTATCCCGGCTGAAGTCCTCCCTTATTTGAACGGAACAGCCGGACTTGTAAATACAGACTGGCAAAACGAGATTTATAAGAAAGCATTGATCCAGGATCATTCGGTATCTGTTTCTGGCGGGTCTGACAATTTACGTTACTATACTTCTTTGGAGTATTTGGATCAGGATGGAATTATTATCAATAGCAATTTCAAACGCTATGGTGCGCGTGTTAATCTTGACGGCAACAGGGGCATTTTTAAATTTGGCTTAAATTTCAATCCTTCTGTCACCACAGAAAAACGAGTAAACAGCGATGGTACTTATACCAGTGCCGACGGCGGTGGTGTGGTTTCAACCGCATTACACTACGCTCCAATCTGGCCCGTTTTTAATTCCGATGGTTCTTATAGTTTTGCCGAAAACTCCTGGAATGGAGATGCAAAAACAACCTTACCTAATGGCACTGTTGTAGCTGGAAATAACCAGACGCAGGCCTGGAACCCGGTAGCACTGGCCATGATGCAAAAATTCAATGTAAACTCTTCGAGAATACTTGGGAACGTTTTCGCGGAAGCTGCTTTTACAAAAGATCTTAAATACCGTGTCACATTTGGTTATGATATGTTTAACTACCGTACAGATAAGTTCAGGCCTTCTAACATTCCATTGTCGAATACAGCAGGTAATCCCGATGCTGTTGCAACCGGTTCATCAGAAACAGGAACTTCTCTAAACTGGCTGGTTGAACAAACCCTGAGCTACAATAAAAAAATAAACGAGCACAGTTTCGCATTGCTCGGTGGATGGTCGCTGCAAAAAGATGATGCAAAAAGCAACTACGCTTTTGCTTCATCAGGATTTATCAGCAACCAGATTCCAACGCTGAATGCAGGAATTGTTACAGCAGGTAATTCCCTGCAAAGCCAATGGACTTTAGCATCCGGTATCGCGAGGCTTCAGTATAATTATATGGGAAAATACCTGCTAACAGCCTCAATGAGAGCTGATGGCTCCTCCAAGTTTGGAAGCAATAATCGCTGGGGCTATTTCCCTTCCGTATCTGCAGGATGGAGGTTGTCTGACGAAACATTTATTCAAAATTCAACTCTTATTTCAGACCTGAAACTCAGGGCCAGCTATGGCCTGACGGGTAATTTTAAAATCCCTAACTATGGTGCCTTAGGCTCTTTGTCGTACTACGCATATGTATTTGGTGGCAGCACGCCTGGTTCAACCAATGGTGCCGCGCCGAGTAGCCAGCCTAATCCAAATTTGAGTTGGGAGAAAACGGCACAGGTTAATTTAGGTGTTGATGGCGGATTGTTCGGCAACAAGCTTACCTTCTCATTTGATTATTATAATAGTAATACCACCGACCTGCTGCTAAACGTTCCGGTGCCACTTTCAACCGGATTTACAACAGAATTGGTGAACATAGGAAAAGTAAACAACACAGGAGTTGAAGTAAACCTTGGTACGCAACAAAGATTCGGCAGTGTAACCTGGAATGCGTCGGCGAACTTTTCTACGAACAAGAATAAGGTCATCGAGCTTGGACCCGGCAACGCCGATATTATCAATACGGGCTCTGTTGCGAATGCATACTTTATAACCAGGGTTGGGGAGCCAATTGGTTCTTACTTTTTGCCAAAACAACTCGGAGTTTTTACAACACAGGCAGAAGTAGATGCCTATCCGCATTTTGTGGATGCGGCAAGCAACTATGATTTAGCAAGCACAAAACCAGGTGATTTCAAATTTCTCGATGCAGATGGTGATAAAAATATCAATCTCACCAAAGACAGGGTTATCATCGGAAGTTATCAACCAAAATATACCTATGGTTTCGCCACTGATTTTGCGTGGAAGGGCTTCGACATTTCTGCCTCCCTGCAAGGAACATATGGAAGCAAAATTCTCAATCTCGCACGCCGGTATTTTTATAATCACGAAGGAAACATGAACAATTACGCAGGAGCAACAAACCGATGGAAATCAGAATCCGATCCCGGCAGTGGGAATAATGTTCGGGCTAACAGGGTTGGAAAAGGACAAAATGGAATCACATCCTCATGGCATGTGGAAGATGGAAGTTACCTGAGAATAAGGAATATTACAGCCGGTTATTCATTGAAAGGAGATATTTTGGAACATGCAGGATTGAATAAGGCGAGGCTTTATATCAGCATACAAAATCCATTCCTTTTCACCGACTATCAAGGTTATAATCCTGAAGTATCTAATCGCACGGCTACTACCACAAATGGTGAAGACTACGGTGTTTACCCAACTTCGAAAACTATTTCCATAGGCGTTAATGTAACCTTCTAAACCATCGACCAATGAAAAATTACAAACTCTATATATTAATTTTTTCCCTCTACGCTATCGGATCTGGTTCATGTAAAAAGTTCCTGGATCTGAAGCCCATTGATTCACCCACTGAAAATAATTTTTATGTAGACGAAAAAGGTCTGCAGGGTGGATTGGCAAGTTGTTATGACGCACTCCAGGATAATGGTCTGTATGGAAATATCCTCCTTTCTCTTACCGAAATTCGCAGCGATAACATGGAAGACAACGATCAGGGTGCCAGTGGCGGCGTGCGTTACCAGATTGAATCTTTTTCGGAAAGACCAGACAATACGCTGGTAACAGAATCATGGCTCGCCCATTTCAAGGCTATTTATCGCAGCAATGTGATTTTAAGCAAAGCGCCAGGGATAACTATGGATGATACAAGAAAGAATCAAATTATAGGAGAAGCATCCTTTCTTCGGGCACTGAATTATTTTAATGCAACAAGATTGTGGGGCAAACTTCCACTCATCACTTCTCCACAAGCAAGTACTGAAGCAAGAAGTAATACAAGGGCAGATACCACGGCTATTTACGGACAGATTATTTCCGACCTCACTGTTGCTATAAATAATTTACCCGCGAGCTGGCCCGATGCACAACGCGGCAGGGCCACCAGCTACGCAGCAAGGGGCTTGATGGCCAAAGTTTACCTGTACCAGAAAAAATATGATTTGGCAGTCTCTACTATACTCCCGTTGGTAACCGCTATAAACGCAGGCGCTATAGTTGGCCTGGTACCACAACCCGTTACATTTCCAAATTCGATGAAGACCAGCAAGGATATTATTTTTTCAGCAAGATTTCTCTTAGGTGGTGTTAACGAATCAGCCCATCAAAATAATCGTTTCAGAAATGTAGGAGGTAATAATGCGGTGATCATGCCTCAGTCACTATTTGAGCCAGGTGATAACAGGGCAGCATTGGTTGCTCCAACTAGCGCCGGGGGAGAAAGGCCGGGCAAATACAACGGTACGCAAGTTAATAACGAAACGAGCATGGATATACCAATCGTTCGTTGCGCTGAAGCCATGCTGATTTATGCCGAAGCACTGAATGAGATTAGCTATCCAAATGCAACTGCTTTTGCAGCCCTTAACGCAGTACGAACAAACGCCGGCATTACGGCGCTTACAGCAGCCACGTTAACAAACCAGGCCGGTTTCCGCACTGCCATTTATAAAGAAAGAAGACTTGAACTTGCATTAGAATGTGATCGCTGGTTTGATATTGTTCGTACAGGCCAGATGCCTGCCGTATTTCCTTTAGTGAATATTTTCAGAAGAGTTTACCCAGTTCCGCAAACTGAAATACAAAACATTACCAACCAGGCAGGGTGGCAAAATGAGGGGTATTAGAGTGGTGTGAGAATTACTTAAACATACTTCAGCTCATCAACGACGAATATATGCTTGAATTGATCAGCTATCAGCTCTCAGCTACAGATTTACTTTAAGATTGGAGCAAACATAAATATTATTTGGCTTTAGCAAAGTTAGCTGAGGGCCTATGCGTCACTAAATACTTAACATCATTTTATTACCTTCTTCTGTTACTCCACCTTGAATAAGGTCTTTCTTAATGATATTTTGTTAGTGCTTCCATTCCCATACACAATTATTTTCCTGTCTATTGAAAATTAAAATTGTTTTCATGAAGCAATACATCAAACTATTTGACCTCACACAAAAGGTAAATTATAAAACTGAAATTTTATCAGGCTTAACTGTAGCGCTTGCTTTAGTGCCTGAAGCAATTGCTTTTGCTTTGATTGCGGGCTTGTCGCCACTTACGGGGCTATATGCAGCCTTTATGATGGGCCTGATAACATCTGTATTTGGCGGTCGTCCTGGAATGATTTCAGGTGCAACTGGTGCAGTAGCAGTTGTTTTACTAGCATTGGCAAAATCGCACGGTGTGGAATATGTTTTTGCAACAGTAGTGTTGGCAGGCTTCATACAAGTGACAGCAGGGCTATTTAGACTAGGAAAATTTATCAGGCTGGTTCCACATCCTGTAATGTTTGGCTTTGTAAATGGACTTGCAATAATTATCTTCATGTCGCAACTAGACCAATTTAAAATTGCAGATGGAAATGGTCAACTGCATTGGATGCAAGGCAACAACTTATTACTAATGCTTGGTTTGGTTTTACTTACCATGCTAATCATTTGGAGATTACCAAAACTTACAAAAGCTGTTCCTGCTTCGCTTACAGCTATTTTGGCAGTGTCTGCCATTGTAATTATTTTCAACATTGACACAAAAACAGTGGGTGATATTGCTTCCATCCAGGGCGGTTTTCCACCATTTCATATTCCAGATTTACCTTTCGGTTTTGATACCCTGCAGATAATTTTTCCGTACGCCCTTATTATGGCGGGTGTTGGTTTAATAGAAAGCCTGCTTACTTTAAATTTAATTGATGAAATAACTGAAACCCGTGGAAGAGGCAATAGAGAAGCAGTCGCGCAAGGGACTGCAAATGTTCTTTCGGGCCTGTTCTCCGGGATGGGAGGTTGTGCCATGATTGGTCAAAGTTTAATAAACATTTCTGCAGGAGCAAGAGCAAGGTTGTCTGGAATAGTTGCTGCGGTGATGCTTTTAGTTTTTATTATGTTTGGCGCGAACTTGATCGAGAAGTTACCAATGGCTGCACTTACTGGTTTGATGATAATGGTTGCAATTGGCACTTTTGAATGGGCAAGCATAAAAATGATTGGTAAAATGCCAAGGCATGATATTTTTGTGGGTGTGCTCGTTGCTGCTATAACGGTGTTGCTTCACAACCTTGCGTTAGCTGTTTTGATTGGTGTAATTATTTCAGCGCTGGTTTTTGCATGGGAAAGTTCCAAACGAATCAGGGCTAGAAAATACGTTGATGAAAATGGTATTAAGCATTACGAAATGTTTGGTCCATTGTTCTTTGGTTCTGTGTCTGCATTTAATGAGAAGTTTGATGTTTTGAATGATCCGAATGAAGTGATTATTGATTTCAGAGAGAGTAAAGTTGTTGATATGAGTGGCATTGCAGCTTTGGATAAGCTTACTGAACGTTATTTGAAATTGGACAAAAGGCTTCACCTGAAACATCTTAGCGAAGATTGCCGTAAACTATTGTCAAACGCAGACCAAATTATTGATGTTAACATCATAGAAGATCCCTACTATCGAGTTGTTGTCGATAAGGTTTAGCACGCTACCTTTGAATGAAGCGGTTTACAGAATATTTCAGTTTAAAGAATAATAACATGGAATGGTGGGAAATTTTTAAAGAATGGTTCCTAAGCCTCGGCACAAGATATGGCGTAAATCCATACGTATTTGGCGGAATTTATATTGGGGCTATACCGCTGTTTTTTCTATGTCTTCGTTGGACGGCAAAAAACATACGGAACAAAAAGTCTTTCGTAATTCCTGTTTTGTTAACCGGGCTATGTTTTATATCAGCTTATCTGTACCTGATTATTGTTGGAAAAAACATACCAGTATGGGTATATATTTTTATTGCTGTTATGGTTGGCTATGGAATTTATTCAACCATTAAAAAAATAAAGAAAAGGTCCCGGTCGGCTTAATCAATCCTGCTTCTTTTCAAAAGTTTTTTCAAATTTTATTTCGTTCAGCTTTTCTACATACCTATTGTTCTCCCTAAACATTTTTTTACCATCGTTATAAGATAAAAAAGGAAATCCGTTTTTCTTATTTTGTATAGAAATTTTATAGAGCATTTTCCAGTGCCGGATAATTTCCTTCCAGGCAAAAAATAATGAGTGCTTTGGGTCATACATGTGGGTTGGTTCGCTGCCTGCGCCATTTAGTTCAATTATGCACCAGTTCTTATCTGCAACCAGTTCCTCAAAACTGTTAAACCGAATATCAAGGCGGCCATAATAAAAGCCAGTCACTGACTTACATACATTGTCAATTAGTGCTTCTAACTTTGCATTGTTTTTATAAGTGCTGTCAAGAAATAATGAGCCCCGTACATGATTCCCATAAGGCACTAACACCTCTTTTTCATCTTTTCCTGGTACAGAGTGTATTCTTTCACCCAATGTTTTTCTTAAAACAGGTAGTTGCAAAATATTTCGTGGAGTTTGGTTTAGCAATTGTTCTATACTGCTTACTCCATCGCCAGTGATTGTGAGAAACTCCTTCTCAACTATTCCTGTAATCTTTCCAAATTCATCATCAGGATACCGTACATAAAATATACCCATCTCTTTCGGAAATGGAATAAAAGGCTGTATGATATAATCAACTGTAAACCGCGATGCTGCAAATAATAGTTCAACATCACTATTCACTTTTACAACTGCCTTTCCCTGCATTCCAATATCAGGCTTTATGATCAGCGGATAGCCTAATTTATTTGCTCTTATACTCTCAATGATGCTTTCCGGCTTAGTATCAAAGGAAAAAAACAGCGTAAACGGCTTGTGTTTTTCCGGGAGAAGGGCGTCGATTTCTTTTTTTGATTCCATCAGGAATCCTGCGTTTTTTATACTGGGGTTGGAAGCGCCAAAAAAGAAAAATGACCTGGCTTTTAAACAATACCAGAAAAACATCGGGTAAATAGGACTGTACACAACAGCGAAGGGCCAATACTCCCAATTAAACAATTTAATAAATAATGGAATTGATTTAATTTTCTTGAGCAGTTTCATTAGCGGCAGTTACCAGTGAACTAATATGTTGAACCTTCAGCAAATCATAGTCAAGCGTAGATTCATTATGCTGGACATAATCTTTGTGGTAAAAATGAGCCTTTTGATGCTGGATACAAAGTGATGTTATGCTTGTGGTAAATATTTTATCCTTCCTCGAAATGCGTAACCCGAAATCTGTGTTTTCAGCTTGTGTGTTAGTATGAAAGTCTACAATATCCTGTTGGTCGATTTGGCTTTGAGAAGCTACCCAGTTATGGAACCAGCTATGCCGTTCTTTTATCATCTCGTTATCATACAACGTTACTGACGACCAGATATGTGCTTCCCGGGGGCTAAGATTTTTAGCGGTTAATTTCTTGCCATCCCATTTAATTTCTCTTAACTGACCCTGCTCCAAAAGTATGATGGTAAAATCTTCAATACCGGAAAAGTCATATTCTTCAATAGCGGTAGAAGGAGATGCTTGCTGAAACGATTCTGGCAAGATAAGTCCCCTGCTTTTCCGGTAGGGAGGAACAGATATATGTTTTTCGGCGGCCCCATTTAGCAATACGCCCACATTACCTTTTTCATCACTTATAAACCAGGTACCGCCTGATTTTTCGTCTTTTGGGAAGGCCAGTTTTTTCCCATTCAGTATGTAAATCTCCGGTTGTTGAGCAGTGCCACGGCTTATATGCTCATCCCTGTTTGACGTGAATATCACACCATCTTTAATCGGAATAAATGAAATTGTACACATATTTGACGGCGAAGTTACTTTGTAAAATGCAACTGTGCATTTAAGCACGGCTTTCAACTGCATTCTTACATTACTAGAGTTAAATATTAAAAAAGGCAATAGGTGAAAATGCCCAATAACCGAACATCACGCTGCTCAAGATCACAACCCATATTTTAAATATTTTTTATACAAACACAAAAAATGAGACAATAAACAACAATTTTGTCAATTTCTTGTTATCTCTCGCTGTAAAAGTTGAAACCCACTGTCAAGGTATCACGATAAATGATGAGGTTACACAATTTACGCAAGAATCATCGCCTATCCATTTTGTAAACCGCATCGTTAAAGCCTTAGTTATAAAATTAGAAGAAAAGCGCAAGCGGAGGAAAGAAATATCAAAACATGAAAACGATCACAATTCAACAATCTGTTTATGTTATTTTTAAACAAATTGAACATTCCCTGGTAGAACTTTCCTCAGACCAATACTGTCAAAGAATTGATACGCTTTCTGGATCAAGTATTGGCCAGCATGTAAGGCATGTAGTGGAAATGTTTGTTTGTTTGCAAGACGGGTATTCTTCCGGAGTTGTAAACTATGAAAACAGGAAAAGGGATATTACCATTGAAACATCAAAAGAAACTGCCATTGATATGATGAATAAAATTAAAGCTGCTTTAATGCATGAAAACAAAAATCTTGTATTGGAAGCAAGCTTCGATGAAAACAGTGATGAGGTAAATATAATTCCCACAAATTATTTCAGGGAGATTGCTTACAACCTGGAGCATGCTATTCATCACCTGGCGTTGATAAAAATCGGTATCAAAGAAGTTTCAAATACTGAGTTGAACGATGGCTATGGAACGGCATCATCAACAATTAAATCTAGGAAAGAGACCGCTGGTTTATAACCGCTAAAACAATATTTTCAATTATTTCTATTGCTTGCCCGGCCAATCCCAATGTTCCA
>JBBPYM010000082.1:0-8570 GCA_038199905.1 Chitinophagales bacterium
ATTGGTGGAAGTAGCTGCTGAATTTTTTGAAAGGAAGACGGCGAAAGAAAAACTACCTAGAATATAATCTTCACAAAACCCACTATTATTATACTAATATATAATTAATGACAAATACCGCTGAAACTTTTATTGCAAAAAGCACTGTGAAGGCTGCAGACCTGGAACATCGCAGGAAAATAAATTTCAATATTGGCAAGTATAATGCTTCCGTTCTAACGGGTAAGTTACAGTTCCATGACCTCAATCTTGCAAGGGAAAGAGCCAAGAACATAAAATGGCGGGCACTCGAAAAC
Source organism: Chitinophagales bacterium (assembly GCA_038199905.1). Lineage (GTDB taxonomy): Bacteria > Bacteroidota > Bacteroidia > Chitinophagales > Chitinophagaceae > JADCRZ01. The sequence continues at coordinate 297 of JBBPYM010000082.1, forward strand.
CTTGATACCAGGCTGCAAGAATTTGAAGCTGCTTTCACGAAACGTGGTGGTAAAGTATTGTGGGCCGAGACCAAAGACCAGGCCCTCCAGCAAATCCTCAATATATGCGCTGACAAGAATTGCCACACAATTGTGAAAAGCAAGAGCATGGTCACTGAAGAGATAAAGCTGAATGATTTTCTGCATAAAAATAATATTGAAAGTGTTGAGACAGACCTTGGAGAATATATCCAGCAGCTTGATGGAGAAGCTCCCTACCATATAGTTACACCTGCCATGCATAAAAGCAAAGAAGATATAGCCAAACTTTTTTATGAAAAACTGAACACAGCAAAAAACCTGGATCCCCAGCAACTAACAGCCATCGCTCGCGACAACCTCAGGGAAAAATATGTACAGGCTGAGATCGGGATCACCGGCGCCAATTTTATAATATCAGATATTGGTGGTATCGCCATCAGCGAAAATGAAGGAAATGCCAGATTATGTACGGCGTGGCCGAAGACACATATTGTGATAGTTGGCATTGAAAAAGTGGTTTCTTCGCTTACCGACCTGGCGCTTTTTTGGCCATTGCTTTCAACCTATGGAACCGGTCAAAAAGTAACTGTTTATAATACCATTATCAATGGCCCCAGGCAAGCTTCGGAAACTGATGGCCCTGACGAAATGTATGTTATACTGCTTGACAACGGACGCACCAATATTCTTGCTAATCCTATTACAAGGGAAAGCCTTTATTGTATTCGCTGCGGCGCATGTTTAAATGCATGCCCGGTTTATAAGAATATTGGCGGGCACGCCTATGGCACAACTTACAGCGGCCCCATCGGTGCGATTATTACACCCCATTTAAAAGACATGGATGATTGGAAACATTTAAGCAATGCTTCTTCCCTTTGTGGCAACTGTACAGAAGTTTGTGCCGTAAAAATAAACCTTCACCAGTTGCTGCTCGAAAATAGGAATGAAGCTGTTGAAAAGGGACTAAGTACCTGGAGTGAAAAAATTGCCTGGAAGGTTTGGCGCAAAGCCAGTCTTAGCCGGAGCCTGATGAACAAAGGAAATGGCAATACAAAAAATTGGATAGTCAACAAGCTTTTCAAAAGTTGGACAGCTCACCATAGCAACTTGCATTTTGCCGGAAAAACCTTCAACGAAATGTGGAAGCAAAAAAGAAACTAATTACCATGCTATGCTAGCCAATTACCAGCTCATAAATTACTTGCATTTTTGAATGCAGCAATTATCGTTTAAAAGCTGACAGCTCAAATTTTATGCTGATATATTCTCCACAACACAACCCCCGTTTAATATACATTGTGGACTTCATCAGTAAAGAACTCTTCAACCGGGAAATGCTGGTAACAACCAACCAGCCTGAATTTGAAACATACCAAGGTGAAAAGATAAACTACGGTCCGGCGAAACTTACCGAAGAGGAATTTTGGATTTGCAATACAGGACTGTTATCTGAGAATAATATTAGAATACAGCATGTAAATTGTTTTGAATGCAATGGATACAAAGCATTTTTTAAATGTAACCAGGGTGATTTTCCATTCGATATACTTTCATCATGTTTTTATTTGATAAGCCGGTACGAAGAATATCTTCCGCATGTTAAGGATAAATTTGGCAGGTTTGCACGCACTAATTCTCTTGCGCATAAGGAGTCTTTCCTGCATCTCCCACTGGTAAATATCTGGCTTGCTGACCTTAAGATATCCCTGCTTAGGAAGTTTCCCTCCCTGCAATTTTATGATCGCAGGTTTTCCTACCTGCCTACCTATGACATTGACATTGCCTGGTCTTACCTTAATAAAGGATGGTGGAGAAATGCCGGCGGATTGTTAATGTCTGCGCTTCAGTTGAACTGGCGGGCAGTAAAAGAAAGGTTGCTGGTGATCTCAGGGAAAAGAATAGATCCCTTCGATTCCTATAAATGGTTAGATAAAGTTCATCAAGAGAATAAGCTAGAACCTATTTATTTTTTTTTACTGGCTTTTAAACAAAGGGGAGTTGATAAAAATATTTCACCTTGTAATAAAGAACTGCAGCAGTTAATATTAGCCCATTCAGGCCGATATACAACAGGCATTCATCCCTCCTGGCAATCGGGTGATGATGAACGTATCCTGACGATGGAAGTTGAACAGCTTTCACAATTGACCGGCAAGGATGTTGTTCACAGCAGGCAGCATTACCTGAGGTTCACGCTCCCGGCTACTTATCGTGAACTTATAAACGTCGGAATCAAAAATGATTATTCGATGGGGTATGGAACCAGCAATGGTTTCCGCGCTTCTATCGCTTCGACTTATTATTGGTACGACCTGGAAAAGGAAGAAAAAACAAGCTTAGAGATTCATCCGTTCTGCTTTATGGATGCCACCGCCTTTTACGCGCAGCAATTAACGCCAGCAGAGGCGTTAACTCAGCTTAATGATTTGTACACTAGCATTAAAAAGGTGAATGGATTGATGATCACCTTATGTCATAATAATCTTTTAGGCACTAATCCGGCATTTGCTGCCTGGCGCGAACTGTATGGGTCTTTTTTAAATAAAATTTCGAGTTGAGAAGTCAATCTTTAAAAGCAATTCAGTTAATTGTTTAATGTTTGAAATGCCTTAACCCTGTAATAACCATTACCAGGTTATTCTGTTTGCAATATTCGATAGAATCCTTATCCCTTATAGAACCGCCGGGCTGGATAAATGATGCAATACCCGCCTCGTGCCCAAGCTTTACACAATCATCAAATGGGAAAAAAGCATCGCTCGCCATTACCGCACCCTTTAATTCGAAACCAAATTGCTTGGCTTTATCAAGAGCCTGGCGCAGGGAATCAATCCTGCTGGTCTGTCCACAGCCCTTGCCAATAAGTTGCCGGTTTTTTATGATAGCAATAGCATTTGATTTTAAATGCTTGCATACAAGATTTGCAAATTCGAGATCAGCTTTTTCTTCCTCAGAGGCCTGCCGTCCACCAGATTCCTCCCATTTGCTATAATTGCTTTTATCAACCTGCTGCGTTAGTACGCCATTTAATAACGACTTATACTGCTGTTCAGGCAGTGTACCCGCAGCAGCCTTATTTCTTAAAAGGATCCGGTTCTTTTTTTGTTTCAGGATGGATAAAGCTTCTTCGCTGAAGGATGGTGCCAGCAAGACTTCAAAGAATATTTCGCTTATGGCCAGGGCAGTTTCCTGATCTACTTCCTCATTACAAACAAGCACACCACCGAAAGCGCTTTCCGGGTCACCGGCTAGTGCCGCATCCCAGGATGCTTTCAAACCGTTTGCGGAAGCGATGCCACAAACATTGGTGTGTTTAATAACCGCAAAGGTTGTTGCTGTGAATTCCTGGATTATCTGGATGGCTGCGTCAACATCTACCAGGTTATTGTAGGAAAGTTCCTTTCCATGCAACTGATCAAAAACATCGTCCATTTTACCATAGAAAACGCCCTGCTGATGTGGGTTTTCCCCATATCTTAAAATGGTTTCATTTTCTTTAAAAGGGTTTAGATGAGCTGTGTTATTAAAAAAGTTGGAGATAGCGATATCATATGCTGAACATACATTGAACGCTTTTGCTGCAAAGGCCTTCCGTTGTTCAATCGTTGTTTCGCCGTTTTGACTCTTCAATAATTCCTCAAGCTGCCAATAGTCCTTTTTAGAAGCAATTATCACTACGTCTTTGAAATTTTTTGCGGCGCCACGGATCATAGATGGACCGCCAATATCAATTTTTTCTATAACTGTTTTTTCGGCTTCTGCCTTGTTCCCGGTAAAATAAGAAGAAGAGACCTGGGCCAGTGTTTCTTCAAATGGGTAAAGGTCAACAATTACAAGATCAATTTCGGGAATTTTGTACTCCTGCATTTCCTGTACATCTTTTTCGTTATCCCGGCGGCCAAGGATGCCTCCAAACACGGCAGGGTGTAAAGTTTTAACCCGGCCACCAAGTATAGACGGGTAAGTGGTCAGCGATTCTACCGGCACGCAGGGTACACCCAGGGACTCTATAAAAGTTTGGGTACCGCCAGTAGAATAAATGGTGATATCAAGCCTGTTGAGCTCTTTAACAATGTTGTCTAAACCGTCTTTATAAAAAACTGAAATAAGTGCTGATCGGATCTTTTTAGTCATGCCTGGAGTTTTAAAAACACCTGCCTTAAACGATTAAGGGTTTGGTGAAATTTGATTAAGAGGGGCAAATTTAAGTCAATTCAGGTTTAAAATAAAAGCCCCTTTTTCAGACACCGGGTGAATTGAAAATCCGGTACTTTCTGCTTCAGCTTTTATTTTGTTGATTTTCCATACGGGGCATGAGCTGTCAAAAACAATGTTCCTGCAGTCTGTTAGCTGTTCGAGTATTGCCGTGCTAATATCCGTATTACCCGAAATAATGATAAGATCTGCATACATTTTTGACTGCACGCCCAGTTGCCTGGTTGATCCATTAAGGGCGAGGATCGTTTTGTTTCCTGCGGTAAAGAATTTAAAGGAATTATCAGTGCTGAGAGATCTGGTAATGTCGGTGAACCTGAATTTGATTCTTGCGTTTTTTAGATGAAAGTTCTGCAGGGACTCATTATTTTGCAAGGCACTATCTGACAAAAAAAGGCAATGACGGCCAAATGCAAAATCTATCGCCTGGTGGCGGGGAACATTATATACAACAAGTTTACATTGGGATCGGGCACTTAAAATGGCAAAATTTTTAAGCCCAATAAAACAACCAATGCCTGCCAGGATAAATATTAGCAGCCGTTTATTCTTTTGTAAGATCCATGCCCAGGTGCAAAAGATCAAAAGGTAAAGAAGTACAAGTTGCACTGAAGATAATTGTAACTGATCAGTAACAGCAAAGGGCATTGAACCCATATGCTCAACAAAACGATTCATTATATTTATCAGCCATGATATTAGTGCTCCGGCAGGTTTTGCCAGGTAAGGCACACAGGCAATTGCGCATAACACTACTTCTCCTAAAACAATGAGGCTTGACAGCGGAACAGCAAACAGGTTCGTTATCAGAAAGTAATTAGGGAACTGGTGAAAATGAAATAGACTAATAGGCGTGGTAAGAACCTGGGCCGAAATAGTTATGGCAGCCATCTTCCAAATATTATCCAGTAGCTTATTTTTTATATAAAACCAGTTGTAAACAGGTTTCATAAACATTACAATACTTAAAACAGCGATATAGGATAACTGGAAACCTGCATCCCATAACCAAAAAGGGTTAAAGCATAATAATAGGAAGGCCGAGCCGGCTAGTGAATTATAAATATTAGTTTTCCTGCCAATATTCTCTCCCAGAACAATGAAAGTAAACATAACGGCAGAACGGCAAACGGAGGCAGCACCTCCAGCCAAAAAACTGAAGGCCCATAAGCCTGTAATAACGAGTATGGCTTTTACCCACCGACTCCGCTGTTTGCTGTTGAGTGGCAGTAGCAGCAGGTTAAGCAGCCAGTAAATTAAACCGAGGTGCAGCCCCGATATAGCAATTATATGTACTACACCAGTATTGGAATAGGACTGAACAAGACCTTTATCAAGATCTTCTTTATAGCCGATTAACAGTGCTTCTGCAAGTCCCGCCTCTTTTTCACCGTTAATGAATTGACGTAATATATCAACGATCTTCTGCCTTGTAAAATATAATAACTTTATAAAGCGCTGATCAGTCGCATCTGGCAAAACAAAGTATTCACCTGCTTTTAAATATACCTGGTGAAAAATTTGCTGAAAAGCACAGTAACGCTGGTAATCAAATGCACCAGGATTTCCAGAATTGCTAACAGGTTGTAATTTCTTGTTGAAGTATATACGGCTGTTATAGGATAAGTTACGGAGTGAGCTGCCTTTTTGGAAATAGATGATCACATTTCCCTGTACATCATGAATGCTACCGTCGTTAAAAATATGGCTGATGGATACGACTGTCTTAAAAGAATTGTCTTTTTCAGTCAATGGCTCCGATAAAACAGCTACAAAAGTATATGGTAGCTTTGGCAGCCTGCTAACGGAGTTTTCGAAATGTCGGGTATCCTGGAGGTATGTAATAGCGCCCCCTATAGCAATGAATAATATGGTTATTGCAATGCCGCTCCACCAATAGTTTTTGAATTGACTGAAAGAACTTATAAAAGAAAAGCCCACAATTAGGGCAAGGCAAAGTGATATTAAAAGCCGATATATAACCGGGAAAATATCAAACTGCCACTGAATTAATATGCCAGCAATTAAGGGCGATAACAGGCGAACAAAAGGAGCTTCCTTCCAGATGGGAATACCGGTAAAAGACATAACAAAAGGTATGAGTCTTACCGGAAAAACGGAGGGTTAAATAACCTTATTTATGATAAAGCCTTATTGATAAAGGAAATCTGTCCAATATGATAAATATTGTGTTGAATGAGACCATTTAGCAGCACATTGAAGTTGTAATTGCGGTAATCAACTTTTTCTTGCAGAAGATCATCAGTACAAGTCTTTAAAATTTCAATGATGGCGTTAGTGGATGCGGTAAATTCTGATATACCATTATTCCAGGTATGAATAGAAGCGATAGTTGCTCTCCAGTCTGATGCATCCAATGCAGTAAGATCAATATTTTTATCCTTATGTAATCGTTGTTTTGTAAAATCTGACCAGGTAACCATATGATGGATCAGGTCGATCAGTGAATGAGAGTTTTCACCCAGTTTTTGATAAACGATATCAGGATTGATTTCAGCCATTAACTTCTGAAACGATTTACCGTACCAGGGTTCACCGTTCAGTACCTCTTGCATAGACCTGATTATTTTTTGAATTTCAACATTCATTACAATAATTTTCTACAATATAGCATGTCTTATGCCAATGCCGGAGGTGGGGTATGAGGTATGGGTATGAGTGTCAGAAAATTAATCTGTAAGATTTGCATTCTTAGGGTTTGTAAAATGAACGGTGTCAGATATTTGTTTTGATCTTACTTAATATCTAAAATGCAATCTTACAGGTTTTCTATTAAAGTCAATATTGAGCCAGTTATAAACACTCATGCCCATAGCTCATACACCCATACCTCATACCCCATACCTACTTGCTCAGGTACATGCTTCTATCCTTATATAGCTGGCGGAAATAGGGATCTTGTAAATCTTTAATAAAGCGGATCGCTTCGCCGGTGGATTTCATTTCTGGTCCCAGCTCTTTGTTAACTCCGGGAAACTTGTCAAATGAAAATACGGGTTCTTTGATGGCAAATCCTTTTAGCTTTTTTTCGAATGTAAAGTCCTTCAGCTTGTGGGTGCCCATCATAATTTTTGTAGCCACGTTAAGGTAAGGGATTTGGTATGCCTTGGCAATAAAAGGTGTAGTGCGCGAGGCTCTTGGGTTCGCTTCAATCACATAAACTTTGCTGTCTTTAATGGCGAACTGTATGTTTATAAGACCCTTAATATTCAGCGCACGGGCAATTTTCTCAGCGTACTGCTCCATTGTGGTTACTACCAGTGGGGTAAGGTTAAATGCCGGTAGAACGGCGTTACTGTCACCGCTATGTATTCCTGCAGGTTCAATATGTTCCATAACACCCATTACATGAAAATCTTCCCCATCAAAGATGGCATCGATTTCCGCTTCCTGGCAGCGGTCAAGAAAATGGTCAATTAAGATTTTATTTCCAGGGATGTGTTTAAGAAGGCTTATAACTGCATTTTCTACCTCGTCGTCATTAATAACAATTCTCATTCTTTGTCCACCCAATACATAGCTGGGCCGGACCAATACTGGGTACCCAACTTTGTTAGCAACAATCACAGCCTGATCAACCGAGTAGGCTGTTCCATAATCGGGATAAGGGATCTCAAGCTCTTTAAGACGGTCACTAAAGCGCCCGCGATCTTCAGCGATGTCCATACTGTCATAAGAAGTGCCGATTATCTTGATACCTTTCTGATGTAAGCGTTCTGCCAATTTCAAAGCTGTTTGGCCGCCTAGTTGTACAATTACTCCTTCGGGTTTTTCATGTTCTACAATTTCCCAGAGATGTTCCCAATAGACAGGCTCAAAGTATAGTTTATCAGCTACATCAAAATCGGTGGAAACGGTTTCAGGGTTACAGTTTACCATGATGGCTTCATAACCGCATTCCTTAATTGCCAGCAGTCCATGAACACAGCAGTAGTCAAATTCAATCCCCTGGCCGATCCTATTGGGACCGGAGCCAAGCACGATAATTTTCTTTTTAGCGCTGACTTTACTCTC
>JBBPYM010000083.1:0-3824 GCA_038199905.1 Chitinophagales bacterium
CTGCGCATCTATAAAATTCTTTTTACGAATGATCATTCTACCTGTTAACAGAATGATCAAACTAACGGAGGCACAGGCAAACATTACTCCGGCCATCGGCAGTTCGGAGTGGTTGCTTAATAATGATACAATAGCTGTGGTGGTTGCTCCAATCCCCAATTGGATAGCACCCATAAGCGCAGAGGCAGATCCTGCGTTTTTACTGAAGGGAGCAATGGACAAAGCGGAAGTATTTGGAAAGGCAAAACCCTGGGTACTTAAAAAAAAGAAGGCAAGAACAATGGTGGAATACAAACCTAATAGATGGAAATAAGCGCCCGCAAAAAGGAGGGAGCCTACAATTACCTGGCAGATCAAGGTGACTTTTATGATCTGCTCACTGCTATGCCTGCGCAACATAAGTGTATTAAGCTGGCTTGCACTAATTAAACCAAGTGCAATGATCCCGAATATCCAGCCGTATTGCTTTTCAGAAACGCCATACAGTTCCATAAAAATATAAGGAGATCCGGCGATATAGGCATATAGACCTGAGGCTGCAAACGACCCTGTAAGCGTATAGGTATAGAACTGAGGTACTTTAAACACTTCCCAAAAACTTTTGATAATCGAACCCGGCATTAAAGATTTGGTTGTATCTGGTGGCAAACCTGCCGGAAGCCAGGCATAAACGGTCGCAATATTAATAAGAACAATGATGGAAAGAACAATAAATATAGAATGCCAGCCAAAAAGGGAGGTCATATATCCGCCAAGTGTGGGCGCAATAATGGGTGAGATTGCAATTACCAGCATTAACAAACTGAAGACCTTAGCGTTTTCTGACACTGGGAATAAATCTCTTACCAGCGCCCTTGCCGCTACCATTCCGGCGCACCCGCCAATTGCCTGCACAAACCTGGCTGCAATCAATGTATCTGCACTATTTACGAAAACACACCATATTGATGCAGCGAGGTAAATGACCAGTCCCACATATAAGGGAATTTTTCGTCCAAACCTGTCTAAGAGCGGTCCGTAAAATAATTGACCGACAGAAATACCAATAAAATAACTGGAAAGAGAAAGAGCTACATGCGATACCGTTGTGTTCAAATCTTCCGCTATTGCCGGGAAACCCGGCAGATACATATCTATAGAAAAAGGGCCCAAAGCTGCTAGCAGCCCCAGGGTAAATATGGTCAAAAATCTTTGTCGTCCTGTCATAATTTAAGCCGGCAAAATTAAGGAAGCATTACTTAGCATCAACATTTTTAGTAAACAATTACAAGAAGAAAACTTTTCTTACACTGAAAAAAAATTCAATATAGATTCGCTTTAACCGATTTAATTCAAACACTTTCTGCTAAACTGAATCGTGTTTACAATTGAATGCTTATTATTTCTTGAATTCGCATAAAAGTAAATTTTTCATCCATCAGGCATTACTTATTTTTGCACTTATGAAGACGAATTATTCCCTTAAAAATATCCTGGCCAATTTACAGATCGAAGCGTTGAACGAGATGCAGGAAGCTTCTATAAAAGCTGCAAACTCAGATAATGATGTTATTTTACTATCTGATACCGGGTCCGGAAAAACGCTGGCATTCTTAATTCCTGTTTTAGACAGGTTCGATAAGGAAAATAACAAAACCCAGGCAATGATCGTCGTTCCTTCCAGGGAACTTGCCATACAAATAGAAAGGGTTTTTAAACAAATGGGAACCGGATTTAAAATTACTGCCTGCTATGGCGGTCATAAAAGAGAAATTGAAGAGAACAATCTGATACAACCACCAGCGCTTATTGTGGGCACACCGGGAAGAATCTGTGATCATATTCGCCGGGGAAGTATTAAAGTGGATGCAATAACTACGCTTATCATGGATGAATTTGACAAATCGTTAGAACTTGGATTTTTAGAAGAGATCAATTTCATTCTCGCTTCCTTAAGAAATGTTGATAAAAAAATCCTCACCTCTGCCACAGATGCACTGAAAATACCTGATTTTATCCGGTTAAACAATCCTGAAAAACTTAATTTCCTGTCAGGCGAAGAATCAACAGCACTTGCTTACAAACAGGTTATTTCTGAAGATAAAGACAAAGCGACCAGCTTATTTAAACTCATCTGCTACCTGGGAAATCGTTCAACGATTGTATTCTGTAATCACCGGGAAGCCGTAGAACGAACAAGTCACATGCTTTCTGCAAAAAGCATTAATAACGAATTTTATCATGGCGGAATGGAGCAACATGAAAGGGACAGCGCCTTATGTAAATTCAGAAACGGAACTACCAATGTATTGGTAACAACAGATCTTGCCTCACGCGGACTGGACATTCCGAACATCCGGTATATTGTCCATTACCATTTACCCTTAACAGAAGATGCCTTCGTGCATCGCAACGGAAGAACCGCGCGAATGGATGCCAGCGGAACAGTTATTCTGATCATAGGCCCCGAAGAAGAATTACCAGTTTACATCAGCGAAGCGGTGGAAAACATAACTCTTCCTGAGCAGGATGAAATCCCCGAGAAACCAAAATGGTCCACCCTCTTTATTGCGGCCGGCAAAAAAGATAAAGTAAATAAAATAGATATCGTTGGGTTTCTCTCCAACAAAGGCGACTTAAAAAAAGAAGATATCGGCCTCATAGAAGTGAAAGACTTTTCTTCCTTTGTAGCCATCCGGAAAGTAAAAATGAACAATGTTTTGCATCTGATCAAGGATGAAAAGATAAAAAACAAGAAAGTGAAGATGGAGATTGCGAAGTAAACGATGCTTTGGGTTGTCAAAAATGAGCTACGAATCGTGCTTAGTAATCTTCAAAGAAATCACCTGTAAAACGTGAGTTTTAATATCGCCAAAGCGATTACAGGCACTGCGGTTTATACAAGAAACAAAAAAAGCAACTCTGCTTAGAAAGTGGCCAATTAATTATAGCAACTATCCTCAGTCTTATTATTCACATTCTCTTTTCACAAAAGGTATATCATTTAAATAATTCAATGCTACAATACTTTTGAAAACAATTGTATCGCCATTGATCGTGGTATCTCCATATCCTTCCAGCAAATTATCTCCATCTATTTTAAAAACTATTTGCCGCACGGAACTTTTTCCTTCGGAAAAGAACTTATACCAACCTACAATCAGATCGTCCTTTACCACACCGTTGATCGTGCCGGTATTTTTATCTTTCTGAAAATTGGTTATTTGCAATTCTCCTGAAACAGACTCTGCTCCTCCAAGATGCTGAAGCACCAATTCTGAAGTATCCTTATCATGGATGGCGGTGTAGCATCCGGCAAGAGACGAAGTTGAATCAATGACCCGTATATCCTGGACTTCCCGCCCCTGATCTGTAACTTCTTCTGTGTTTCCTGTACATGCTCCTAAAAAGCATCCAAATCCTATTAGTAATAGTAAGTACTGTTTCATATTTCTTATTGAAAGGTTTTATTCATTGCGCTAAACATTCCTTTGGTTGACCATTGAGTGGGTACGATCATTCTGCGGACAGTATGTAAGGGACGGATGGAATCTCTTTTGGTAGAAAGGATGAATGATATTTTATAATCTGCCTTATCCAACTCAGGAAAAACAGAAGCTCCCCATATTCCGAAAGGATAAGCAAAGTAAGTCACCTTTTTCCCGGTAATTTCCTCAATTGTTTTGTTGGATTCCAAAAATTGTTTATCAAATTCATCACCTTTTAGTTTGGTGACCATATGATGATCCCAGGTGTGAGATTCCATCGCATGTCCTGCATCTGCCAACTCTTTGATATTCTCTTTTGTCATATACCTCGGTTTACCAATCGGTATTGTCATCAAA
>JBBPYM010000084.1:0-7625 GCA_038199905.1 Chitinophagales bacterium
CAGATTAGTAATGAGTTGAGGACATCAGCAATGAAGGCACATGTTGCAGAGTTATTCACAAAACCAATCCACCCTGACGCTTTAAGACTAAGAATTCCTTACCTCGTGGAAAATTTTGCCAGTAATGTTGTCAGCGAAACACCACATAAAGTTTATAAGCTGCCTTTTGTTAAGCGGCTTTTTGACATTACTTTTTCAGGGTTAGCACTTCTTTTACTCAGCCCTGTTTTTCTTATCATAGCTATTTTAGTAAGAGCAGAATCAAAAGGTCCTGTATTTTATTATTCTTTAAGGGTTGGCTCAGGGTATACTGTATTCAAGTTCTTTAAATTTCGTTCTATGTTTACCGGTGCCGATAAAAGGTTGAAAGGCCTTTCGCACCTGAACCAATACAATGTTCCAAAGCCAGATGCAGCATCATCCGAAATTAATGTACAGGAATTATGTGAATTTTGTGAGCAGCAGGGTACAGGTTGTATTCACCCTTTATATAGCGACAATACGGTGGAATGTGAATCCATGCGTAAAATTCGTAAGGAAAGTAACCTGGACTCGGCATTTATAAAAATAAAAAATGATCCCAGGATTACACGGGTAGGAAATTTTATAAGGAATGCAAGTATTGACGAACTGCCACAATTGTGGAACGTGTTTATTGGCGACATGTCAATAGTTGGTAACAGGCCTCTGCCTTTATATGAAGCGGAAAAAATCACAACGGATGAATATTCACTCCGGTTTATAGCTCCTGCAGGTATTACAGGATTATGGCAGGTTGAAAAAAGAGGCCGGGCCGAAATGTCGGAAACGGAAAGGCTGAACCTTGATAATAATTATGCTAAAACAAATAGTTTCGGAAACGATATCAAGTTAATCATGAGAACCATACCGGCTTTATTTCAATCTGAAAACGTTTAAATTTAAATGAATAAATATAAAAGGTTTTTTTTTGTGATAGGTATTACATGGTTGCTTTTATTTACATTTTCAGTGGAGGCGCAGACCACCTCAGTAGATTCTTTATTAATCAAAGTACTAGCCACTGATCAGTTATTGCCAATGCTGATTGATTCTGCGTTGCAATATTCACCCGAAATAAAAAGGGTAGGTAAAAGTGAAAATCTCGCGACTGCTAATCTACAGGCCGGTAAGAAAGCAATTTTCAGTGCCGTTAACCTTCAGTCATCTTATTTCTACGGTACTAATTACACTACGGTAAATAACCAGGTCAGCCCTGTAGCAGGAGGTAACTTAACAACCGCTCAAACCGGTTTTTATAATGTGGGAGTTGGTATACAGCTACCAATTACTTACCTGATTAACAGAAAAAACATTATTAAAGCAGGGCAATCGCAGGTAGAGATGGCAACCGCTGAAAAAGAAAATATTGAACTAACCGTAAAGCAGGAAGTTATCAGGCTATACCAGGAATTTAAACTGTCGCAAAAAATGATGACTATCAGTGCCGGAAACAGGCAGAACGCACAGGTAAATAATTCGATGGCCGAGAAAGATTTTGTAAACGGACAGTTAACTATCGATAGATTATCAATTGTACGCGAAAGCTATAACAGGGCACTGCTCGACTTTGAAATATTCGTAAATAAATTTCAGTCAAGTTATATGCAACTGGAAGCATTTACAGGCATCAATCTTTCAGCTTTAATTAACCGGTTTAAATGAGTTTTTTTTATTTCATAAAACTATTGCTTAAGAACCTTTTTTGGTTAACGTTTATCCCCTTAACGATAGCACTCTCTGTTTTATATTTTACGAGGCATGAACTAAAAGATTATTCATCAGAGTCGGTTATATACACGGGGATTGCTTCAGGTTATAGTCTGAGTGGCAATAACAAAGCCGACTTTTTTGCTACGAGTAATGCTTTTGACAATTTACTTTCTTTGATAAATTCGAGAGAAACCAAACAGGAGGTTGCTATCAAATTACTGGCAAGTCACCTGATGATTACCAAACATTATCCTGCATTACTATCCTGGGATGCGTTTGACCAATTAAGGAAAATGGTGCCGGACAGCGTTCGCCTATTGGTAGTAAAGCCCACCCTGGAGGGTACTGTGCTTGCTTTAAATCAATACATGAGAAGCAAAGAAGGCAACCTCATCTATTCAATTGTGAATTCAAAGAATACCTTTTACTCCCTGGAAGCGATGGAAAATATTAAGGCCGTTCGTATTAACAATAGCGATCTGATAAAAATATCTTACCATACCAATGATGCGGTAATATGCAAGCAAACATTGGAAATACTGGAATTGTGTTTTATTGAAAAACACCGGATGCTAAAGGAAGGACAGTCTGAATCTGTAGTGACCTATTTTGAGCTGGAAACACGTAATGCTTTTAAAAGATTGAATGATGCGGAGCAAAGCTTCATGCAGTTCAGTAAAGAAAACGATATTATAAATTACTATGAGCAAACAAAAGCTGTAGCCGTTGAAAAGGAAAACCTTGGTGCGCAGAAGCACAACATTGAGATGGATAACCTGGCAAGTAGCAAATCCCTGGACATGGTGAATGCTGATATTAAAGGCAGGTTATATCAAAATGAATATGGCGCGGCGATATTAAAAGAAAGAGAATCGCTTTCTGATATTTATAGCAAAATTGCCATAGAAGGGCTTGTAGGCCTGAGTGAACCCGGTCACCAGCAACATATGGACAGCCTCCGTAAATTATCGGTTGTAATGGAGTCTAAATTGAACGGCTCTGTTGACAAGCTATATTTACAAACCCTTACTCCTAATGGTATTCCTACTAAAACGGTGCTGGACGAATGGCTCAAAACTTCGCTCAATGTTGAGCAAAGTAAAGCCAGGTTAACCGTAATGAATCAGCGAAATGTGGAATTTGCAGAGCAATACCGTAAGTATGCGCCCCTTGGCGCTATGCTGAAGAAAATTGAACGCCAGATTAATGTATCCGAACAGGAATACCTGGAATTGCTTCATGGTCTCAATATGGCAAAACTTACCCAGCAGAATAACGAACTTACCACAAAGCTCAATATAGTGGATAAACCATTTTTGCCGTTAAAAGCAAATCCTTCTAAAAGAATGCTACAGGTAATGTTAGGTTTTGCAGGGGGACTCATTGCAGTGTTAGCCCTTATACTAACGCGGGCTCTTGTAAATCAAACAATGCAACAACCCGACAAGGCG
This sequence comes from Chitinophagales bacterium, assembly GCA_038199905.1. GTDB lineage: Bacteria > Bacteroidota > Bacteroidia > Chitinophagales > Chitinophagaceae > JADCRZ01. Next base: position 3,183 of record JBBPYM010000084.1, read on the forward strand.
CGTAGATTAACCGGTATCCCATTGTTGGGTATTTACCCGTTGTTGAACACGCCACCTCATTTTATTGATAAAGCCAATCTTCGTTTAGTGCAGCACCTGCTTTCAACGATTGATCCTTATAAGAAACCGGTAACCATAGGTATGATCAGCGTTCAAGATAAAGAAGGTAAATCGATACTGGTTGAGATGTTCTACAACGAGTTAACTCGCCTGAACTATGTGGTGCAACAACAGGCCTGGCATAAAGATCTTAATATTGATAGCGCGAATTGTGATATTGAGCTGATAGAATTTCCTTCACTGGATAATTTGGTGATAAAGCCTGGATTGCTGCCTAAGCTAGATCATACCTTTTTAGTTTGCAGGGCCAACAGGGTATGGGGTAAACTGGATGATGAGCTGCTGCATATATTCAAAAAAATAACCGGTAATCAGCCAGCATTAATATTGAACGGCGTGAATACTGATTTTGCCGAAGCTTATATCGGCGAAGTTCCCATGAAGCGATTTTTCCTGAGATCATTTTTTAAGAAGCTATTCAAATTTCAGTTTGGTAATAAGAAACAATTTAGTTAGTTAAGCAGTCCGGTGACAAAGCAGAAAAATCAGATGACATTACAGGTGCTGGCATTTGCTAGCCAGTTGTTCCCTGCAATAGTTGGGGTGTTATCATTTATGCTGTTGGTGAGGGCCACCAGGCCAGCGGTGTTGGGTGAATACATTATTTACCTGGCTGCCGTGGTATTATTTGAAATGATCAAATCAGGTGGGTTGCAATCTGCACTGGTAATGCGGGTCGCTAACAGTGACGTGGAATTGCAAAAGCGCATAACCGGCAGCGCATACTGGTTAGGGGGAGTGGTGTCTTTTTCACTTTCTTTTGTTTTAATTATATTGTTTTTTACTGGAATGTTTTCCAGACAACCTGGCATACAGGTTTTTTGCGGATGGTATGCCTGCCTGGGAATAATTACTTTGCCGCTTCATATTGCAGAAGCTACCGCAGTTGCCCGGCAGGATCTTAAATTTCTGCTTTACCTGCGCCTCGCTCAAAGCGCTAATGCACTGATTACCGCTGCGTATGCATGGTTGTATGTTGGCAGTCTTGAAAGTTTCGCTACTGTTCACCTGTTATTTACAGCAGTTTTAATGACCCTGGTATTACTTGCACGCAAAACAAATCCACTGCTGGTAAAATTTAAGACCATGGAGGAAATTAAAACACTTGTAAAACTGATCAAGTATACTATGGCCACTTTGGCAACAACCAATTTATTAAAAACTGCCGATACGTTTTTGATTGGTAGTATGATGGGCCCTGAATCTGTGGCCCGGTATGCCATACCTCTAAAACTAACGGAGTTGTTTGAAATACCCATTAGGAGTTTAAGCACCACGGCCTTTCCACAACTGGCCAAAAAACACAATGACGGCGACTATGCCGGGTTTAAAGAAAGTTTTGTTCAATATCTTTCCTGGGCCTATCTGTTATATATTCCGGCACTGATAGCAGCATTTATTTTTGCACCTTATATCGTACTCGTTTTCGGGGGGCACCAATACGCAGATACAGCTACTATTTTCAGGATGTTGGTTTTATTTGGGTTGTTTTTACCCGCAAATCGTATGACTGGTATCAGTCTCGATGCGTTGCAAAAACCAGATAAGAACTTTCATAAAGTATTGGCAATGGCAATTATAAATATCATTGGTGACGTTATTGCCATCAGGTTTTCGCAGGACCTAACTATGGTAGCACTGGTGTCTGTGTTAAATGCAGGTTGTGGAGCTTTGTTGGGATGGTGGATGGTGAAGCAGACCGGCATCTTCAACAAAGGAAATGTTTTCAACGATGTCTATTCTTACAGCAATTCATTTATAAAACAGTACCTATTTCGTTTCAAATAAAATGAACCAGACTTTTACAAACCAGAATTTGTTCTATGCTCATGGCAGTAATACAAACAGGTATTTCTGGCTGGTGACTGGTATTCTGGCTGCTGTATATTGCGGATGGTTGATCTCAGCTACCGGCCTCAGCGTTGCAGCGCTGTTAATGGCATTGCCTTTTCTTATTGGATACTTTATACTTGTCTTTTTATTTCCCAGGGTGGGGTTGATATCGTATATCATTTACTGTTTTCTCCTGCCGGGTATCGTGAGGCATATACCCGGCCCTCAGTTTGGGTTATTAGTAGATGCGTTATTAATACTAACCTGGCTCGGCGTGATTTTTAACAGGGGAAAGAGATTTCGTTTCAGGTACCTGAATAACGATTTAATCTGGCTTGGGGTGGTGTGGTTTTTTATTACTGTGCTGGAAATTGTCAATCCTGCACATCCTAATATTATTGGATGGCTGCAGGAAATGCGTTCAACGACATTGTACTGGGTATTGACTGTGCCTTTGGCGATGATGATTTTCAATAAAAAATCTGACATCTTTCTTTTTTTAGACATCATTGTTGTGCTATCATTATTAGGCGCTTTATACGGTATGAAGCAACTATATATTGGTGTTGACGGTGCCGAGCATAGCTGGCTGGAAGGCGGTGCTAACAGAACACATGTTCTTTTCGGTAAACTAAGGGTGTTTTCCTATTATGCGGAAGCGGCGCAATTTGGTGCCTCACAGGCGCAGTTGGCAGTCATGTGTTTTATCATTGCAGTGGGACCACATTCAAAGGCAAGGAGAATGTGGTATGGGATAGCAGCAATTTGTATATTTTATGGAATGCTCATCTCTGGTACCAGGGGCGCTTTAGGCGGACTTGTAGCAGGAGGGTTTATTTTTCTGTTGCTAAGCAAACAGGTCAAGATTTTAATTCTGGGAGGAATTGTTGGTTTTTGTTTTATCGGCTTTCTCAAATTTACGAACATCGGTGACGGAAATGACCAGATAAGAAGATTGCGGTCCGCTACCGACCCAAATGATGCTTCCCTGCAAGTGCGATTAATAAACCAGCGCACCTTAAGCAACAGCCTGGCAAGTAAGCCATTCGGTACTGGCGTAGGTACTATCGGTATGTGGGGAGTAACCTATAACAAGCATATTAATACTTCAGAAATTCCGCCGGATAGCTATTTTGTAAAGGTTTGGGCAATGTATGGTATAGTTGGCTTTATTTTGTGGTTTGGAATTATGTTATATATACTGGGTAAATCAGCTGGAATAACCTGGAATACCAGGGATCCGGCTATACGTAACCAGCTATGCGCCCTTAGCGCCGGATTCGGCGCCAACCTATTGTGCAGCTACGGTAATGAAGTGATGAATACAATGCCTTCTTCTGCAATACTATACCTAAGTTGGGCGTTAATATGGATGAGTACCCGGTGGGATACACCCGTTGTAAAGTCGATTCAATCATGAACACACCGTTAGTTTCAATCATAACCATCAATTACAACACGCCCGTGGTAACCGGTGAAATGCTGCGCTCATTATCAAAGCTCAACTATCCAATCTGGGAAGTGATTGTTGTAGACAATGCATCGCCACAACAATCTTCTGCATATCTTAAAAAAGAATTTCCTTTTATTAAGCATATAAGTTCACCAGTGAATGTAGGCTTTGCAGGCGGCAACAATTTGGGCCTTCATTTCGCGGATGGTGAATATGTTTTTTTTTTGAACAACGACACGGAAGTTACGCCCGGTTTGGTAACACACCTGGTGGAATACCTGCAACAACACCCGGAATGTGGAATGGCATGTCCCAAGATAAAATACTTTTCAAACCCCGACACTATCCAGTATGCTGGCACTGTTGGATTACATCCTTTAACCAGCAGGAGCTACAATATCGGTTACCTGCAAAAAGACAGGGGTCAATTTAACGACACGCGCAAAACAGATCAGCCTAATGGCGCCGCCATGATGATCCCGATGAGTGTGCTGAAAAAGGTAGGCGTGATGAGCGAATTGTTTTTTTTATATTATGAAGAATTAGACTGGGGTGCCCGTTTTAAACAAAGCGGTTATGAAATTCATTATGTTGGAACCACAGAAGTATTTCATAAGGAATCAATATCCACGGGAAAGGATTCGCCATTAAAAACTTTTTATTTATTCAGGAACAGGTTATTGTATATCCGGAGGAACTATAAAGGCATACGGTTTTTCATTGCCGCCTCCTTTTTTAAATTGGTTTCAACACCTGTTCATATAATTAAACATGCTTTAAAAAGTGAATGGGCACATAGTAGATCAATATGGCGCGCCCTGTTATGGAATTTTCGGAATAACCCGTTTAAAGAGCCCGTAACGCATTCAAGTTCAATAATTAATCAAATAACTCCTGATCATTAAATCAATACTTTGTTACACATAACCGGATTAATCCTACAATATTGTATACTTGTTTATTTAAGTATCCAGGTAGCTTACTTGTTGTTCTTTTCTGTGGCAGGGAAAATTGTAAAAGTAAAGCCATTTCCAAAG
>JBBPYM010000085.1:0-5016 GCA_038199905.1 Chitinophagales bacterium
GAAAACAACGACCTCTTCGCCAATTTCGGATACGCTAATATTCGCCCGTTTTTTTCGCGTCGTATAGGCTTGGGCGTTCCTATTACTTACGGTGCCAGGTTAAGCGGTAGCCTCGATAAGAACTGGCGCATAGGGGTGATGGATATTCAAACAAAAAAGGAATCGGCAACCGGCTTGCCAGCACAGAACTTTTCCGTCGTGGCACTGCAGCGACGCATGTTTTCCCGATCCAATATCCGGTTAATGTTTGTTAATAAAAATTCAATAAACTACGATCCCGGCAAGGACACAACAAAGCCGGTCTATTCACAATACAATCGTAATATCGGGCTGGAATATAATCTCGCTTCTTCTAACAACATCCTTACTGGTAAAGCGATGTTCCTTAAATCTTTTAGTCCCGGTAAAACCGGTAAAGAATTTGTGCATGCCGCCAACCTGCAATACCTCAGTAAGAAATGGCTGCTTGCATGGCAGCATGAATATGTTGGCGCCAACTATAACGCGGAAGTCGGGTATGTTCCGAGGAGCCACTATATAAAGGCGAACCCAACTATTAGCAGACTGTTTTTTCCTGCATCAGGGATGGTATTGAGTCATGGACCGAAAATAAATTCAACCTATTTTTTCAATGAATCCTTTCGCCGTACAGATAACGAGACTTTTCTGACTTACGCAGTAAACTTTCGTGACCAGGCGGTGCTAAGCGCATGGGCTGCGCATGATTATGTACAATTGTTACAATTCTTCGATCCCACTAATTCCGGTAAAGATACCTTGGCGCGTGGCACTAAACACCGCTGGAACGCTTACGGCGCCGATTTTGTTTCCCGGCCCCAACAACTGTTCACTTACGCGCTTTCAACACGGTTCGGCGGTTACTACAACAATGGTACGAGGCTCAATATTTCAGGTGAGTTGGGTTATCGCTTTCAACCTTTTGTAAGCATAGCAGTAAGCACCAGCTACAATCACATCGACCTGCCAAAGCCGTGGGGCCTTAGTGATTTCTGGCTCATAGGGCCAAGAGTTGATGTGACGATGACCAATAAATTATTTTTCACCCTCTTTACCCAATACAATAATCAACTTAATAACATCAACGTAAATACACGTTTACAATGGCGATATAAACCCGCATCTGACTTGTTCCTGGTTTATACGGATAACTATTATACAAGTCCTTTTAATGTACGCAACAGAGCATTGGTACTTAAATTTACCTACTGGTGGAATTTATAAACCGCAAAATATTAACAGTTCCAAAAACACTTGTCTAGTATTTTTACAGCTATGAAAGGAACTTTCCTCTTATTACTGCTTCCTTATTTGTTACAATCGCAGTCCCCTGCAATATACGAGGTGGCAAATGAAGTATCTGAAAACGACCTTCGCGCCAACCTCTATAAACTCGCGTCTTCTGAAATGGAAGGACGACTTGCGGGGAGCTCTGGCGACAGCCTTGCATCAGCTTACATTGCAGATTGGTTTAAAAAGCAGGGCTTGCTGGCTCCTTATAATAAAAATACCAGCTATTTTCAATCGGTGCCCATGCAGCAGGTAATCCTTACCAAAGCCGAAATAAATACCACTACAAAAAAATATCGCCAGTTTGATGACTGGTATATCTTCCAGGGAAATACTTACAAAAGCATTGAACTCGAGTCGCTGCCCGTAGCATTTGCCGGTTACGGCATCGTGGCAGGCGACTATAATGACTTATTGGGATTAGATGTGCAGGGAAAAGCGGTGATCATCGTGCAAGTGCAGCAAGCCGACAATATTTCGGATCTGCTTTCCAGTTCCGAAAAATCTTCCATCAGCGCCGATTACATGAAGAACCTGGCTGATAAAGGAGCTGCTGCCGTTATTGTTGCCGCCCCGGATTTTGACAGGTCTTCGAGGACCCTAAAAAACGCAGGCCTTTTAAGGTCATACCGCAATCCTGAGAACCTGCTTAACCCGTTACCAAGAATATATGCTTCCGACAAGATGATAAACGAGCTGTTAGTACAACACGATGTTTCCATCCAATCACTTATCATTAACCTCCGGCGAAACAAGCGCCCGCTTTCTTTTCAAACCAAAGCTAACATTGGCATTGACGTGCAACTTGATTCAGTTAAACACTACGCAACGAATGTTATCGGCATGATCAGGGGGACGGATACTGCGGCGGCTTCTGTTATACTGATGGCGCATCATGATCACCTGGGGGAAATCGGTGGAAAAATATTTAATGGCGCCGCAGACAATGCCAGCGGAACCGCCGCTTTGATGGAAATAGCGAAGCTGGTTGAACAAGCAGTTAAAAACGGTCAGCGCCCGAAACGATCCATCATCTTTGCCTCATTCACCGGCCAGGAACTTGGTTTGCTTGGCTCGTTTTATTATGCCCAGAACCCGGTTTATCCTGCCAGCCGCACATGGGCCGTTTATAACCTTGAGATCATGGGAACCGTAGATGAATTTTATAATGGAAAGATCGCGGATAGCAGTTACACTTATTTTTCAGTAGCAGATTCGCTTAAACATGGTCTGGAAGCAGCGCTGTTTAAAGCTAGCGACTCTGTTGAGCTAGAATTGAACAACCGTTACCAGCAACCTGCAGCGGGTTTGCGCTGGCTATCGGGTTCTGATGCTTACCCATTTCTTCTGCAGGATGTGCCGGTAATTCAAACAGGATCAGGTTTTGCAAAAACCTATCACCAGCCAACCGATAATGCAGACAAGATCAACTTTCCATTGTTAGCCCTGCAGACAAAACTCTCATTTCTTACTTTATGGAACATTGCCAGTAAATAAAATTGCCGATCAATTTCTAATAGGTTTTAAATAATATTCTTTTTTCTCCTTTGAAATGAAACTTTACTATAACAATTTTGATGGAATAATGCGCTCCTGGCTTAGCCAGGCTTATTTATTGCATAGCAAATTTGTGAACGGCTCAAAATTCACGCTTGAATGCTGCCGAATACCAAAAAGTTTTATGTGGCTGATTGATTTATCTGTAATTTGAAAAAATAAAAGAGATTTAATGGCTTCAACTACCCGACCAGCTACAGAAAAATATTTTTTATCGAAGGGATTGGACGGAACCTTCCGGGATATGTATAACGGATACAGGTTTATACTGCGCTTCTTTAAAGAAGTTTTTATGTCCCCATTTGAAGGCAGGGAATTCGTAAGACAATGCTATGAAATAGGTTATAAATCACTTCCCCTTATTTCGTTAACAGGATTCATTACCGGTATAGTATTTACGAAACAATCAAGACCATCGCTATCTGAATTTGGGGCCACTTCATGGTTGCCATCATTAATATCTATTGCGGTGCTCAGGGCACTGGCCCCGCTTGTTACTGCTCTGATCGCCGCAGGTAAAGTAGGCTCCAATATTGGCGCTGAACTTGGCTCCATGAAAGTAACCGAGCAGATAGATGCCATGGAAGTGTCTGCAACCAACCCGTTTAAATTTCTTGTAGTAACGCGCGTGTTGGCAACAACCTTAATGATACCAGTGCTAATGTTTTACACGGCTTTTGTAGCTCTAATTGGATCTTTCATCGATATCCACCAGAATGAGCTGACAAGTTTTGTAAGTTTTATGGAAAAGGCATTTGAACGCATCACTTTCCTTGACGTCTACTCATCTGTTGCAAAAACATTGGTGTATGGTTTTACGATTGGTATTGTTGGCTGTTATAAAGGTTTTAATGCTTCGCAAGGCACAGAGGGTGTGGGTAAAGCGGCTAATGCGGCTGTAGTACTTTCCATGTTCCTGATTTTTGTCGAAGAGATTGTTATCGTGCAGATCACAAATTTTATAAGATAAGTAAAATGAATAATGATTAACAGAGAAGCATCACCCATTGACAGGAACACTAAAGTGATTTCGATCCGCGGACTTGAAAAGTCTTTCGGTACCATGGATGTTTTAAAGGGTATTGACCTGGATGTTTATAAAGGCGAGAACGTAGTGGTGCTGGGCCGTTCCGGAACAGGGAAATCTGTGCTTATTAAAATTATTTCTGGCTTATTGAAGCCAGACTACGGTACGGTTAACGTGCTGGGAAACGAGGTCGACCTGCTTTCAGATAAAGACTTGCAGGCATTAAGATTGAAAATCGGATTCTCTTTTCAAAACGGGGCTCTTTATGATAGTATGACGGTAAGGGGTAACCTGGAATTTCCTTTGAAAAGAAACTTCAGGAACCTCAACAGGAAGCAGATCAATGAGGCAGTGGAGGAAGTGCTGGAAGGTGTAGGCCTCCTGCAGGCCATCGACCAGATGCCTTCGGGCCTCTCCGGCGGTCAGAGAAAACGAATAGGCATCGCACGCACCCTGATTTTAAGACCGGAAATAATGTTGTACGATGAACCAACAGCCGGCCTTGATCCGATTACCAGCATAGAGATCAATAACCTGATCAATCAGGTTCAACAAAAATATCATACATCATCTATCATCATCACCCATGACCTTACTTGTGCAAAAGCAACAGGTGACCGTGTTGCAATGATGCTGGATGGCACGTTCCTTCACCAGGGGACATTTGACGAGGTCTTCGGTTCGGATGATCCGGCAGTAAAAGCATTTTATGAATACAATTTTATACAATAACATATGAGCACAACCAACAACAGACGTTCGATAATAGTAGGCATGTTTATTACAATAGGAGTGATAATTTTAATTGTGGCTGTACTAACGTTGGGGGGACAGCGCAAAAGCTTCGTAAAAACAATTACAGTAGACGCCGTCTTCGAAGATGTGGGCGGCTTGCAACGTGGTAATAATGTTTGGTTTTCTGGCGTGAAGATAGGCACCGTTAAAAAGATCCAGTTTTACGGTGACTCACAGGTGGAGATAAGTATGCATATTGACAATGCTTCAAAAGCCTACATTCACAAAGATGCAAGAGCAAGAATCAGCACCGATGGTCTTATCGGTAATAAAATCATCGTGCTATATGGTGGCTCAGCCAAAACAGAAGCAGTAGAAGACGGTGACAA
>JBBPYM010000086.1:0-3288 GCA_038199905.1 Chitinophagales bacterium
AAAAAGTTACCCGACCTGATTCGAACCAAGACGAGCAGAATCAGAATCTGCCGTACGACCATTATACTATCGGACAGTGAAATGTAAGCCGACTATTACAAAAGAAAAACAGTTCTCAAATTTTGTAAAAAAAAAGTAAGAAAGACCGTCCATAGTAACTTTCACGTAAAATAATAAGTTCCATAGCTTACAGCATATGCGCTCACGGTTCACGGCTCACAGCTTAAAGCTGATAGCTCAATCCTCCAACAACTTCTTCAAAACCACCTTTACCTTTTCAACATTGGGAAGCATCGCATTTTCCAGAACAACGTTCATTGGCACCGCCGGGAGATTTAGAGCTCCCAATACTTCTACCGGGGCATCCAGAAAACGGAAACACTCTTTGGATATTCTACCTGAAAGAGCTTCTGCAAAAGAGTTGTATTGTTGTTCTTCTGTAAGAACGAGACATTTGCCATGTTTTTTTACAGTGGCAAATATTAATTCTTCGTCTAAGGGAAATAAAGTGCGTAAATCAATAATTTCTACCTGTCCCGGAAACGATTTCGCGGCAGCCTTTGACCAATAAACGCCCATTCCATACGTGATGACACAGCAGGATTCACCCAAACGGATTTTATCTTCGTCAGCTTTCAAAACGACATTTCCGATTCCTAACGGTAATATGTAATCGAAGGATGGCTCGACTGTTTTTGCCTCCTCCGTACCGGGTACTTTACTCCAGTAAAGTCCTTTATGTTCCAGCATTACAACCGGGTTCGGATCTAAAAATGCAGCCTTCATCAGGCCTTTCATATCCGCCGCATTGGATGGATACACAATCTTAATTCCTTTGATGGAAAGCAATAAACTTTCAATACTTCCACTATGATATGGACCACCTCCGCCATAAGCACCTATTGGCACACGGATAACGGTTTGAACAGGGAATTTGCCACAAGTCAGATAACAACTTTTTGCCACTTCCGTCGCAAGTTGATTTAGACCGGGATAGATATAATCCGCGAATTGTATTTCTACAATCGGTTTTACACCTGTAGCGCTCATACCCGCGGTAGAACCAATAATATATGCTTCCTGGATAGCTGTATTAAATACCCTGTTATCGCCGAATTGTTCGCCTAAGGTTGCTGCTTCTCTAAATACTCCTCCCAGTCTTTTACCTACATCTTGTCCATATAAAATAGCTTCCGGGTACTGCTCCATGATTTCGCGGATAGCGAATAAAGCCGCATCCACCATCACTACTTTTTCTTTTCCTGCCGGAGTGCGTTCACCACTTTCTTTGGTAATGGGTGTCGGTGCAAAAATATGTTCTGAAACCTTTGTGGGGTCAGGATCCGGAGCAGCAACAGCCTGATCAAATTGTTCGGCAATCGCGTCAATAACAATCTGTTCAATTTCTTCCAGGTCTGCGATCTCAAAACCATGGTTAAGCATTTTGTTTTTTAATTTTACAAAAGGATCATCCTGCGCATGTTTTAAAAGATCTTCTTCACTTCTGTAAAACTCTTTACGCACACCACTTGTATGATGCCCAAGAAGAGGCACCTTTGCGTGTACGAGGTAAGGTCTTGATGATGCCCGTACCTCATTCACTACTTTTTTCATGGTTTTGTAACTTTCAATAAAGTCACTGCCATCCACATTTATCCGGCGTAAACCTTTAAACCCTTTGGCATATTGATAAGCGTTTGTTGTACGAGCTTCTTCTGATGTTACGCTGATACCCCAATCATTATCCTGTACCAGGTAAATGATCGGCAACTGTTTTAAAGCAGCCACCTGTAATGCTTCGCTAATTTCTCCTTCCGTCATGCTGGCATCCCCAAGGCTGCAAATCACGATCGGCCTTTCGCCATATTCTCCCGTTTTGTATAAAGGGGAAAATGTATTTTCCAAATACTGTAATCCATGCGCAATGCCCGTGGTAGGGATTGCCTGCATTCCTGTCGCGCTGCTTTGATGAATAATGGTGGGTTTATCTTCTCCGCGATAGTTCGGATGGGAATAATATTCTCTGCCACCTGTAAAAACATCGGCTCCTTTTGCCAGTAATTGCAGCATTAATGTATAAGGGGTGAAACCCAAACCCAGCAGCATGCTTTCGTCCCGGTAATATGGGCTTACAAAATCGCAGGGTAATAATTGAAAAGCGGTAGCTAACTGGATCGCTTCATGTCCGCGTGAGGTAGAGTGAACGTATTTACAAATGGGCCTGTTCTCCTCATATTTCTTTGCCATTGCGCCGGCAGCGCACATCAAACGGTAGGCGTTTAGTAGAATTTCTTTATCTATCATAATGATTCATTCCTCTTTTTGTTCATTCAATTAATCCTGTAAATATCTTCCTTCAGCAATGGAAGCTTTTCATAAAATGACCCTTAAAAACAAATAATGGTTTACTGAAAATAGCTCAAATTTGTTTTGGGCGTAAGAGTCAGAACAGTTTCATAAATCAGCCTGATAGTATTTTCAATATCATCTTTATGCAACATCTCCACCGTGGTATGCATATATCTCAATGGAATGGAAATAAGAGCTGAAGGACAACCATCATTTGCATAAGCGAATGAATCGGTATCTGTACCTGTGCTGCGGCTCACAGCCTGTAACTGAACAGGTATTTTATGTTTTGTTGCCACATCTTCTATCACTTCCAATAATTTATTATGAACTGCAGGACCATAAGTTAATGCAGGCCCTTTACCGCAGGTAGTATCTCCCTGGACCATTTTACTGATCATCGGTGTATTAGAATCGTGGGTTACGTCAGTGATGATAGCAATATTTGGTTTTATTCTGCGGGCGATCATTTCTGCTCCGCGCAATCCGATTTCTTCCTGAACAGCGTTTACCACATATAATCCAAATGGAAGTTTTATCTTATTTTCTTTTAGTAAACGGGCAACCTGGGCGATCATAAATCCACCTATGCGGTTATCAAAAGCGCGGCCGATATAATTTCCATAGGCAAGTTCTTCAAAACCTTCATGGTATGTAGCAACGGAACCTACATGAATTCCTAAATCTTCGGCTTCTTTTTTTGTTCTTGCGCCGCAATCGAGGAATAAATTTTCCACTTTAGGTTGCGTTTCTTTTTCAGAGCCGTGTCTTGTATGAATCGCCGGCCAGCCAAAAACGGCCTTTACCGGGCCTTTTTTACCGTGAATAAGAACGCGTTGTGAAGGCGCGATCTGGTGATCCACTCCCCCATTTCTTTTCAAATAAATGAGTCCTTCCGGGTTGATGTAATTGACGAACCAACTGATCTCATCCGCATGT
>JBBPYM010000087.1:0-7232 GCA_038199905.1 Chitinophagales bacterium
AATTCAGTAATAAACGGAAGAAGATGGGATTTTGGAATCCTCGTTCCCTGGATTGATTATGTATCCCAGTCAACAGTTAAATATCTTTCCCCTGATTATACTGTGTACAGGTACATCCTGCTGCGAATGGTAGGACCAAAGATCGGGCAGATCCAGAGAGCTCTTAAAGCCGCAGGTTTTGTTCCCAACAAAATTGATAACATTTTTGGCCCCGGAGCGTTAATGGCAGTAGAGGCGTTTCAACAGGCAAATAACCTGGTAGCAAAAGGTGAAGTTGGGCGCCAAACGGCAGAGGCAGTGGGGATAAATTTGTAAAACAACCACTCTGGCTGGCATACTTTGAAACGTTGCTTTATGTTCAAGAAAGTATCGTAAGATGTTTTATCAGATTAATCTTTGCCTTCCTTCTTTTTAGCCTAAATGCTTCCATTAAATAATCACATAAATGAGACAGTAGCTTTACTGATACATTTCAAACTAAACAATAAAGTAAATGATCTTAAAAATAGAAGGATTCAAAGAAATGTTAGACATTCTGAAGGATTTGTTTAGCGGAGTAAAAACAGCTGTGCAAGTTCCTGAAAATAATAAAAAAGAAATGAAGGAGGCGTTGGCTGCTACGGCGGAACTTATTGACCAAACCCTATCTATTTTAAAGCAACAACTGACTAATGTTCTATCTGAATTAAAGTTTGGAGATGGGAACAGGCAAAATGTTCGCAGAATGATCTTTGAACTTGGTAACTACGCTGGTTGGGAGGAAAAATACAGGCAATTTCAAATGTGTGATAAGCTCCGGGAGGCAACTTATAACTTGGATAGAAAGGGGCTTTATAAAGTATTACACAACCTTTCTTTTAATGATGCTGATCAAATTCAGGAAAAAATGTGGAAATATTTAGGTGGAGAAGCAAGTGCGGCCATTTCTGTCGCAACAATGTTGACCGATCTTTCCATGCTGGAAAACAAGGTAGAGACAGAATATGACCTCGTGATCGATTCTTTGGAGTTGGCACGCAATGAGGTCGGAGCCTGGCGCCAGGTTTTTATAGATTTCGAAAAAGAGATCAGAAACTCGATGGCATAAATCAGCATTGTTTTGATATATCTTCTCATCAATTTCCTTTTCATTAATTCAAAATGTACCACCTGTGAAAATTTTCTAAATGATAGAATTTACGCACAGACTGGATCTGTTGGAGAATGCCAAGCTAAGTAATGAATCTTCTGGGTTTTGTGCTATGGCTCTACCTGACCGGTATTTAAATTGTATTCAGACTTCTTCCCACACAGTAAGGGTAGGAAATTCTCTCTTCTCAAAATCAGTGATTCAAATCCTATTTTATGAACGACCAAAATCTTATTGAAATCCGGGATGGTTGAAGTAAAAATTTGATCTTCCTACCGCTTTTCACTCAGCCCCGAATACTTACCGATTCTCTCAGTTATAGCCTCATTACATAACTGAAATGGCTACACGTATATAAATATATTCAACACGGTTTTTATCAATAATTACATTAGATATGCTACAATGTATTTATAATTTGAAGTTAAAGTTTAAAGCAATAGTTTTAGCTATTAAAATTAATTAAAAAATAACTAAACATCCATTATTAATGATGATTAAAAACGCACTCTTATTTGTGTTAGGCATGCTGTTTACCAATCTGCTCCTGGCTCAAATATCTATCACCGGAAAAGTTACTTCCGCCGATGATGGCTCAAACATTCCCTATGCCAACATCCAGGTCAAAGGTGATAAAACAAAAGGAACAGTTGCTGATGCTGAAGGAAAATTCACACTGGAAAAGATTTCATCCACTGCTATCCTTACAATATCCTATATCGGATATTCCTCCAAAGAAGTTCCTGTACGCAACCAATCAGTTATCAACGTAGTTCTGGAAAAGGATATTTTAAACCTGGATGAAGTGATGGTTGTTGCTTACGGTACTGCAAGAAAAAGCACCTTTACCGGTTCTGCTTCTACAGTAAATGCAGACGCCATCAAGGACATTCCTTCTACCTCATTTGAAAATGCACTTGCCGGAAATGTTCCGGGTCTACAGTTAAGCAGGGGTTCAGGGCAGGTAGGTTCTTCGGTTAGTATTCGCATTCGTGGTACTGGTTCTATGAATGCTTCTAATGAGCCGTTGTACGTAATTGACGGAGTACCTGTTGTATCAGGAGATGTTTCTCAGCTCTCCAATGTCACCAGTAATGCATTAAGTAGTTTAAACCCAAATGACATTCAATCCATCACTGTTCTGAAAGATGCTGCTGCTTCAGCCCTTTATGGTTCAAGGGCGGCAAATGGCGTGGTGGTGATTACCACAAAAATGGGCAGAAGAGGAAAGACTAATATTACTCTTAGAAACGATTTGGGTTTTACACCTGATTTTGCTTATCATCATAATGAAAAAGCTTCTCCTGAACAACAGCGGGAATTAAGATATGAAACGTATTATAACGGACAGATCAACAGTGGAAAAACAGATGCTGAAGCGAGAGCTTACACAGAAAATTTGCTCAATTTGAATTTACCGGTTGACCCTAGAGGCATTTTCGACTGGGAAGACGCTATTTTCAGAACCGGCGTTTATAGAAACCATGACCTAAGCTTCAGCGGTGGAGATGAAAAGTCCACGTATTTCTCATCTGTCAGCTATTCTAAAGAAGATGGAATGGTAAGAGCAAACGGCCTGGACCGTCTAAGTGGAAGGTTAAACATGACCAATAAACTAAATAACTGGCTTTCATTAGGAACCAACGTGTCTTTTTCTTCCGTAAAAAAGAAAGGTTATAATGATACTAATAACAATGGAGATAACTATTTACAGATGCAAAGAAACCTTGTTTTTGGAGACTGGTTTCCCACAAAACAAGATGGATCTCCTGTTACCACCCGCTTCTTGAGTTATGGATTTAATGTACTCTATTATGATCAGTTAAGAGACATGACCTCCGTTCACAACAAGCTTACTTTAAATGAAACAATCACGATTGATATTGCAAGAGGATTAAGCTTTAAATCCATTTTTGCCTACACAGAATCCCGAATTGATGATTATTCCTGGAGATCGGCAGAACATTATGGCGGTACATCAAAAAATGGTACAGTGGATCAATATAATACCACCCGTCTAAGCCTGGTATCTTCGAATACTTTGAATTATAATCAATCCTTCAATAACGTTCATAACTTAAGATTACTTGCAGGCTTTGAGGCGGAAAAAACAAGGAATGACTTTACCTGGGCAGGTGGGTCTGATTTACCGAGCGGAATGAAAACCGTCAGTGCAGCGGGTAAAAAAGACGCTGGTGCTTCTTACACTGGGTCTAACTTATTATCTTACTTCACTTTTGGTGAATATAATTATGACAATAGATATTATGTATCCGGAAGTTTGCGGAGAGACGGTTCTTCCCGCTTAGGTGCTAATTCAAGATGGGGAAACTTTGGATCCGTAGCAGCTTCCTGGAGACTGAAGGAAGAAGCTTTCCTGAGAGATGTTGATTGGTTATCTAACCTGCGACTTAAATTCTCCTATGGTATCAATGGCACTTTACCTTCAAGTTTTTACGGTCATATGCCCTTGTATAATTATGGTTCAAACTATAATGAAAAGCCAGGTGGTTTCGTAAGCACAGTTGCTGATCCGGATTTATCGTGGGAAACAAGTTATACTTATAACGTTGGAATGGAAGCTGGCTTTATCAATAACAGGCTTTACGTAGGCGTTGAGTACTACAACCGCGATTCAAGAAATCTCTTACAGAACGTGCCTATTTCCACCGTTACAGGTTTTTCAAACATCCTGACCAACATTGGTGTAATGAATAACCAGGGTATTGAAATTGAATTAAAAGGAGAGATCATCCGGAAAAATAATTTTACCTGGACGTTAGGAGCAAATGCTTCTACCTTGAACAGTAAGATCACCAAGCTTTATGAGGGGATGGATATCATCTGGTACGATCCTACCGGAGGTGATAATCAGGCGAAATTTATTTACCGTGAAGGAGAATCTCCTAAATCATTCTGGGGTAAGGAATGGGCTGGTGTAGATCCTGAAAATGGGAAAGCAATGTGGTACACAAATAACACAACAGCAACTCCCTATAAAAAGTGGAATGACCGGGATGTAACTACCAGTTATTCTGCGGCTTCGGATATTATTACCGGGGTGGCTGATCCAAAATTATTCGGAGGTATCAATTCAAATTTAGCCTGGAAAGGTTTTAATCTTGATCTGCATTTCATCTATTCTTTGGGTGGTGATATTTATAATTCTATGGGACGTTACATGAATGATGATGGCTATTTCTCCTGGAGAACATTAGGTAAGGATGCACTGGATCGCTGGCAAAAGCCGGGCGATGTAGCTCAAAATCCAAAAAGAATTTATGATGAAGGTTTTGAGAATCACACGAGTCGCTGGCTCTATCGCAACGATTTTTTAAGGCTTAAATCAATCACATTCGGATACAATCTGCCAAAGGAATTAATCTCCAGGGCAAGCCTCTCCAATGTACGCGTTTATTTTGCAGGTCTAAACATCTTCACAGTTGGAAGTCAGAAAATTGTAGACCCTGAAGTAAACTCATACGGAACAACCTTCTTTCAATTGCCCTTAGGAAAAACCTATTCGTTCGGTTTAGAAATCGGCCTGTAACAATTAACCGGTTTTAAACCAAAAAAAAATGAATCAACAAAAAAAATTAAAAATGAAGAATATAATAAAGTTATTTTTTCTCGCCAGCGTAGTCGCAGTAGGACTTAGTGCATGTAAGGACGACTTCCTGGAACTACGTCCCTCTACTTCGAGAAATGCGGCAGAATCTATCACCAACCTGGCAGATGCAGAAACGGCACTAAACGGCGCTTACAGCCGCCTGACCCGTCTTGATTATTACGGAAGAAGAATGGTGAACTACGCCGATATGAAAGGCGGCGACGTGGGTGTAACTTCCCGCGGGATAGCTGATGATGCCATGTATCTTTTTACGCATGAAAAGGACAAAGATCAATATGGTGCTTATTGGACTACTATTTATGATGCTGTTTTACAGGTCAACAACATTATTATAAACATAGAAGAGGGTAAAGTAACGACAACATCTCCGGCAGATGCGGCCAAATTGGATGACTTCAAGGCACAGGCGCTCACCATCCGGGCACTGGCTCATTTTGACCTGGTAAGACTTTACGGATACCCTTACCTAAAAGATAACGGTGCTTCCTGGGGTGCTCCCATTGTTACCACAAGGCTGAATCCTTTAGCCAAACCTAAGCGTGAAACAGTGGCAAAAGTTTATGACCAGGTGATCGCTGATCTGACGGCTGCAGCTCCTTTGCTTTCTACTGCTAAGAAGAACGGGATGATCAACCAATGGGCTGCAAAAGCATTGCTATCAAGAGTTTATCTGTACAAAGGTGATTATCCAAATGCATATGCAACAGCTAAAAACATTATTGAGTCATCTCCGTATGTGCTTTATACACCGGCAAACTGGAATGGGTCCTGGAGTTCACAATTTGGTTCAGAATCTATTTTTGAACTATTGATCATACCAAGTGAAAGTGACCAGGGAAATGCTTCCCTAAGAAGTTTTTATCGCCCAAGAAATGATGTAAGAACAGATCTTGGTGCTGCAACTGCAAGTAATATTTTCCTGGATATGTTTAACAATTATCCTAACGATGTTCGCTGGGCAAGGTTGGGACTCGATGAGTTCGGAAATCAGAAAACACCAGGTCGTGAAATTCCCGGACGCATGGGATGGATTAAAAAATATGAAGGTGATGGAAAAAGTCCTGCCAGTGCTGTAAACATTAAATTATTCAGATTATCTGAAGTTCATTTCATCGCTGCGGAAGCAGCCATGAAAATGTCGGGTAAAGATGCGGTGAACGCAGTAAAATGGCTCAATGACATCAGAAAACGTAATCCTGACGCAGCTCCACTAGCTTCAAGTGATGCGGATCAAATAATTATTGACCAGATCATGTTGGAAAGAAGAAAAGAACTAATTGGAGAAGGGCATACTTATTTTGATATCCTTCGCACAGGTGGAACAGTTACTTACGATGGTCCTGTATTCTTTGGGGCACCTACTATACCATCCGGTGGTCGCCCACAAACGGTTAACTGGGATTATTTCAAATGTGTGTTACCGATTTCTATCAATGAATTAAATGTAAATCCCGAAATCAAAGCACAACAAAATCCGGGGTATGAATAATTGATTTCATCCTATTTAAAAAAAGCTGCCCTCCGGAATGAGGGCAGCTCTTTTTATACAAATGTTTTATAAGGGTGACGCATGCCAGCAAGGATTTTCACGCCGGGCCCGTGTGTGGCATAACCCCTCAGTGTTTCTTTGGTCGAATAAGGCTTTTTGACAGAGGATGAAGTTCTTATTATTATAAGAACTCCAAGGTTATCCAACGATTAGAGTTATGCACTTCAAACGCTTGGGACTTTGAACTAAAACGAAGGCCACACATGCAATTCTACTTCCTTTTCAGGAGCCTTTTGATTTTTCACAATTTTAATCTCCTCGTAAACGCCCACATCAGCAGTATCAAGATTCTTTAATTGCTCCACAAGAACTTCGGCCTGGTTGCTTTTTATAAAAAATTCAAGTATGTAGGCATGTTTACAATTTTGGTAATAGGGTTCATAAATATTTAATTTGCCTTCCCGTGACAAATCCTTATAAACCTGAAGGTCAGTTCGCGGATCACTGATGAAGGCAAAAACCTTTCTTTCGTTAGGAGCGGCTCCGGTAAGTTTCTCTGCCTGTAATATAGAATATCCACCAGCTAAATTTAACTTAATACTCTCCTGGGCAACACGGGAAGAACGTTTTTCCCTGGAGAAAACAAATTGTGTCTCCTCGCTCGTAAAGCGATGCTGGGCAATGTATCTGAACGAACCATTGTGTTCAGATTGTTGAAGAGTAACATCAACGTCACTTTTTGGGGACCTGGTATACTCTTTCCACCTATTCATGAAAAGTTCAGCCGAAAGGACTGTTTCAAAGGTGACGAATTGTACTTTATTATTTGGTGTCATTTTTTGAATATACGACTTTTAATCATCTTTCCGCGTGACTTGCTGTAACCCGCCACTGAAGAACCTATCAGGCATTATTTACAATCCATAAATATTCATGTCTGTTTATAAACTGTCAGCATCTCAATTTTATTTTTTAGCAAATTC
>JBBPYM010000088.1:0-3220 GCA_038199905.1 Chitinophagales bacterium
AGTGTCAGTTTTCCTTCTTCAAATTCTTTCCCTTTGCCGCTATCAAAAGAGGCGTACCGCTCAGTGCGCTGCTTTTTATAGTCGGAGTTCTGCAGCATATTATCGGCAATGATCAATGCCCTGGCGAAAATATCCATTCCGCCAATATGTGCATAAAACAGGTCTTTCCGATCCGTTGAGTTCCTCCTTATTTTGGCATCGAAATTAATGCCACCGCCCTTAACACCACCAGATTCAACTACCACCAGCATTGTTTCCACCAGTTCATTGATATTATTTGGGAACTGGTCCGTGTCCCATCCGTTCTGGTAGTCACCCCGGTTTGCGTCCATAGAACCGAGCATGCCTGCGTCTGCAGCTACCTGTACTTCATGCTGGAAGGTATGGCCGGCCAGCGTAGCGTGGTTTACCTCCAGGTTCAATTTAAAATCATTTAAAAGATCAAACTGGCGGAGGAAATTTATAACTGTTGCGCTGTCATAGTCGTATTGATGTTTTGTGGGCTCACAGGGTTTAGGTTCGATGAAGAAAGTTCCTGTGAAGCCATTTTTCCGTGCGTAGTCCTTTGCTGTATGCAGGAATTTCGCAAAATGCTCCTGTTCGCGCTTCATATTGGTGTTGAGTAGCGACATATAGCCTTCGCGGCCTCCCCAGAACACATAGTTTTCGCCATCTAAAGCAATGGTTGCGTCCAATGCAGCTTTAACCTGTGCCCCGCCATGGGCAAGCACAAGAAAATCAGGATTGGTGGATGCGCCATTCATATACCGGCGATGAGAAAACAGGTTGGCGGTACCCCAGAGTAACTTAACCCCGCTTGCTGCCTGTTTTTCTTTCGCGTAATCAACCAGCGCCTGTAGCCTGCGTTCATTATCAACCACGTCGTTGGTATAATCCACTACATCTACATCATGAAAACAATAATAGGGCAGGTTCATTTTCGTTATAAACTCAAATGCCGCATCCATTTTATCTTTTGCTCTTTCCACGGCATCCCCCTTTTCACTCCATGGAAACAACAAAGTTCGACCGCCGAAAGGATCGGAGCCGTCGCCACAGAAAGAATGCCAGTAAGCGCACGAAAATTTCAGGTAGTCTTTCATCGTTTTACCGGCCACTACCTTATTTTCATCGTACCACTGAAATGCCATTGGGTTGTCACTTTCCGGACCCTCATATTTTACCTGGTCTATTCCAGGAAAAAACTGTTTGTCGCCTGTTATGATATTTGCCATATTTTGATTGTTTTTTGATAGCTATCAGCTGTCAGCTATCAGCTATCGGCTAATTGCTACAGTAATTACCTGGTAATTTTCATTCCTCCCCCATACCCCATAACTCATACCTCATAACTCATACCTCATACCCCATACCCCATACCCTCTTCACACCAGGTGTTTGTGCAAAATGCTCAACCAGTCCTGGTAGTGTGCTTCGTATTCATTTATGGCCGCAGGTTCAATGAAGCCGATCTGTTTTGAATTTACAAAGGCTTCTTTTGATGAACCATATATTTGTGAACCTATGCCCGCTCCGATAGCGGCGCCAACGCTGCCATCACAATTGTACAGTTCAACGGGTACCTGCGTTGCATTTACAAAAGCTTCTGTAAAGAGTTCACTTAAAAAAAGGTTGGTCTTGCCTGCCCGTATAACGGTTGGATTCATGCCATTTTCTCTTAAGATATCCAGGCCGTAACGGAAAGCAAAAGCTATTCCTTCCTGTGAAGCCCGAAATATATGTGCCTGCGTATGAAGGTTGAGATCAATGTTATGAAAATGCGCGCCCACCATTTTATTTCCCAGCATGCGTTCTGCGCCGTTACCGAAAGGTAGTACCCGCAGACCATCAGCCCCCAGTTTTATTTTAGCGGCAGCAGCGTTGATATTGGAATAGCTACCAGCCGGCGTCATCAGGTCCCGTACCCAGCGGTTAAGAATGCCCGTTCCGTTGATGCATAATAAAACGCCCAAACGATTTTTCTCTGCTGAATGGTTAACGTGCGCAAATGTGTTTACCCTTGACTCTTTATCAAAAGTCAGGGCATCGCTAACGCCGTAGATTACCCCTGATGTTCCTGCCGTTGCCGCAACTTCCCCAGGTTCAAGCACGTTAAGCGATAAGGCATTATTTGGCTGATCACCGGATTTATAGGTTACTGGTATCCCCGACTGTAACGAAAGTGCTTCTGCAATAGCTGGCTTTAAGCGACCGTGTTCTGAAAACACTGGTTTGGTTTCTGGAATGATGCTTTTATCAAATCCAAAGTAACCAAGAACGTCTTCAGAAAGCCGGTTCTCTTTAAAATCCCAAAAAATTCCCTCTGAAAGAGATGAAATGCTTGAAGAGATTTCACCGGTAAGCTTCATGGCTATAAAGTCACCTGGCAGCATTATCTTGTCGATCTTTTCGTAGAGGTCCGGTTTATTCTTCTTCACCCAGCCAAGTTTTGCTGCAGTGAAATTGCCGGGAGAGTTTAATAGATGTGTCAGGCATTTTTCTTCACCAATTGTATGGAAAGCCTGTTCACCAATTTCAACAGCCCTGCTGTCGCACCAGATGATTGAATCGAACAGTACCTGCTGGCTTTTATCAACGGCCACAAGACCATGCATCTGGTAGGCGATACCTATAGCGGAAATATCATCGGTATTATAATTTCCCGCCTTGTGCATTTTGAGGATTGCCTGCTGAACATTTTCCCACCACATTTCAGGGGACTGTTCTGCCCAGCCAGGTTTCGGAGAATTAATGGGCGTTTCGTATTCAGGGTACTGCGCAGAAGCAATGCACTGCTGCGTTTGCGCATCTACCAATGATACTTTTATAGAAGAAGTGCCTACATCGATTCCTAATAATAACATTTGTTTCTTTTTGGTCAAGCGATCTTGTAGCCCCAGCTAACATACATCAGCGAAAAGCTAAACTGCGAGCAGGTCACAAATTTAATTGAAACATCAACATAAACCTATTAGGTTTTGAAAAGCATATTAAGGCTAAATCGTATGCCTTTAGCTAAAGAATTTCTTTCAGCCCTGCTTTGAGGAAAGGCATAGTAGGCAGCGTGGTTATTAGTTTCAGATCATCCAAAAAGCTGGTTTCGTTATCAAGGAACCTGAAAATATCGCTTGGGGAATTTTTACGGAAGAGGTGGGTAAAGATTTTATCACCGGGCATTTTACCGGTGGCAAGTACGTTTAATAATACGCTGTCATAAAAA
>JBBPYM010000089.1:0-6545 GCA_038199905.1 Chitinophagales bacterium
ATACCTCACACCTCACACCCCGAGCGCCTCTACGAGTGTCACCGCTTCAACTGCCTCCTTAACATCATGTACACGCAGAATTGAAGCGCCTTTGACCAGACAGATAGTATTTAATACCGTACTGCCATTTAAGGCTTCCCCGGCCGTTACACCAAGCGTTTTATAAATGGTCGATTTGCGTGAAATGCCTGCCAGTAACGGCTTTCCCAGCATGTTCAACAACTCCAGGTTGGTTAATAACTTCATATTCTGCGCACTGTTTTTACTAAATCCGAAGCCAGGATCAATAATAACATCGTTGATGCCGGCCTCATGGCATAACCTTATTCGCGTTATAAAATAATCAATAATATCCCGAGTTATATTGTCGTAGCCGATACGCTGATGCATGGTTTCAGGGGTACCCTTTACATGCATGCATACATAGGGAACGCGGAGTTTACCAACCGTTGCCAGCATGGAGGCATCGGCATTGCCACCACTTATATCGTTGACCATCGCTGCACCTGCCGCCACAGCAGCTGCGGCTACCCTTGCATGATAGGTATCAACAGAGATGATTGCCGCAGGGAACTGGTTATGTACAGCGGAAATAAAACCAACCACTCTTTCAAGTTCTTCTTCAGCACCTATCTGCTTACTGCCCGGACGTGTACTCTGTGCTCCCATGTCAAGAAAAGTGGCTCCTTCATTCAACATCTTTTCTGCCCGGTGAAGCACGTTATCCAGCTCGTTCACGCGGCTACCCTCGTAGAAAGAATCGGGGGTAACATTGATGATCCCCATCACCAGGGGTTTGTCGAGCATCACCAACCGGCCATTACAATTAAGGGTAAACATTATGCGGTTTGCTTTATTTTTGGCGATTACTTTAAGGAAAATGAATTTACATTTACCAAATGTAATCAAACTGGTTCTATCAGGAGAACGAGGGATCATAATCGAAACAAATGGCAACCACAGATCAGCAATACGACCAGGCAGTGCAGTCATGCAAAGAAATATTCTTAAAAAAAACGATCGACTATGGAACCTCCTGGCGTGTATTGAGAACAATCTCGGTCGTTGATCAGGTTTATATTAAAGCAAAACGTATCCGTACCATCCAGGAGAATGAAATGCAGTTGGTAGACGATGATATCCGCTCGGAATTTAATGGGATACTAAACTATGCTATCATCGGCTTGATCCAATTGTCATTAAAGAATGAAGAAGTAGAAGATCTGCCAGTGGAGACAGTCTGTGCTTTGTATGATGAAAAAATCAGGGAAGCAAAAGCCCTGATGAAGAATAAAAATCATGATTATGGCGAAGCCTGGCGTAACATGAGCCAGGAGAGTTTTACTGACCTGGTATTGTCAAAACTCCTGCGTATAAAACAGATTTTATTGAACAAAGGCAAAACACTGATCAGCGAAGGCATTGATGCTAATTATTACGACATAATAAATTATGCTGTTTTTGCACTCATACTTATCGACGAAAAAAAACATAAAGGTTAGGCGGTAAAAACCTGTCGCTACTTTTATCATTAAAACCTCAACTTATTCCATTCATGAAAGCAGTGATTTCCATATCAAGATTTATTGTAGGCGTGCTGTTCATTTTTTCGGGGCTCATAAAAGCCAATGACCCGTTGGGACTCAGCTATAAAATGCAGGAGTTTTTTGAGATCTGGGGATGGCATTCCCTGAATGATCTCACCCTCGCACTGTCGGTGTTGATGATCGCTTTCGAGATCATTGCGGGTGTTGCTGTTTTGCTTGGCTGGCAGATGCGCCTGTTCAGCTGGCTGTTGTTACTGCTCACTATCTTCTTTACTTTCCTTACTGGTTATGCGCTATTCTCTGGTAAAATAAAGGAATGCGGCTGTTTTGGTAATTGTATTCCGCTAACGGCTGCCCAATCATTTATCAAGGATCTGGTTCTTTTAATATTGATCCTGCTGATATTTGCCAGCCGGAACAAAATAAAAAGGATCCTATCTGCCCGCAGCTCATTAACGATCCTGCTGCTTACAACCTTGCTCTCGTTCGGATTTCAGTGGTATGTACTGAAATACTTGCCAGTGGTGGACTGCCTGCCCTATAAAGTTGGCGCTAATATTCCGGAACAAATGAAAATTCCGGCGAACGCAATTCCTGACAGTACCGTCATCAGTTTTGTTTATGACAAACAAGGCCAACAGGTAGAATTTACCGCAGATAAGTTCCCGGACGATTTTAATGATTCGCTCTATGTATTTGTTAAACGTTATGATAAACTGATTCGAGAGGGAAATGCAGTGGTAGCTATCAAAGATTTCGCGTTAAGCACCGTAAATGGCAACGATACTACGCAGGATATCCTGAACACCCCAGGGTATAGTGTGCTAATATTTACCAAAGGCATTGCCGAAGCACAGCCTAACTGGTCAAAAGATTTTTCAGCTATGTACAATGATCTTCGCGCCAAGAAGATGCCGGTATATTTTATTACCAATGATTATAATAATGTCATGGGGTGGCTTACAAAGGCGGGCTTTGGTGAACTGCCGGTATTAAAATGCGATTTCGTGGCTATTAAAACCGCAGCTAGGGCAGATCCCACGATGTATTTGTTGCAGCAAGGAAACATTGTTAATAAGTGGAGTTATGCTGATTTTGACAAAGCAGGAAGGTATGTGAAAACGCTAAAAGTTTCGGACGGTGTTACAAAAACCAGGGATGATCATAACCAGTGAATAAATCGCAATACTAGAATAAGTGCTAAAGTACATAACCAGGAAGCTTTTTTACGGGGCATTCGTGATGTTAGGCGTAGTGGTGGTGGTGTTCTTCCTCTTCCAGGGATTTGGCGACCCATCAAGACTGGTGATGGGACAACGGGCAGACGCCGCTACGCAGGAAAATATCAGGAAAGAACTTAATCTCGATCAGCCGAAGCTTAAGCAGTTTATATATTACCTGAACGATGTTTCTCCTTTAAGTTTTCATACAGTAGAAGATATCAAAACAAAAAAGCTGCAGGGCATTTTTATAGGCGGTGATACCAAGTTTGCTATAAAAGCTCCCTACCTCCGGCGGTCTTATCAAACAAAAAAAGATGTATGGGACGTGCTAACCGAAGCATTACCCGGCACTTTGCTACTGGCGCTTGCGGCAATGATCATCGCTACAGCAGTCGGGGTGTTTTTGGGCGTTGTTGCCGCTATTAAAAAAGATACCTGGATGGATACCACCGCAATTTTTACCAGCATTCTTGGTATTTCGGCTCCCTCATTTTTTATGGGCATAATTATAGCATATCTATTCGGTTATGTGTGGAGTGATTATACCGGTCTGCACATGACCGGCAGTTGGTTTGATATTGATGAGGTTACCGGTGAACGCTATCTGACTTTAAAAAATCTTTGGTTACCCGCCGTGACCCTGGGCATCAGGCCCCTGGCGATCATTACCCAGTTAACACGAAGTTCTATGCTGGATGTGCTGAACCAGGACTATATCCGAACAGCTTATGCCAAAGGGCTGGGCAACCGCGCAGTTATATGGAAACATGCTTTGCGCAATGCTTTAAACCCCGTGATAACTGCTATCACTGGATGGTTCGCCGAGTTGCTGGCGGGGGCATTTTTCGTGGAATACATTTTTGGCTGGAAAGGCATCGGCAAGATCACTGTTGATGCGCTGGAGAAACTTGACTTCCCGGTGGTTATGGGCTCGGTATTGATCTCATCCGCCTTTTTTATTTTTATCAATATCCTGGCGGACCTGCTGTATGGTCTCATCGATCCCCGGATCAGAATTCAATAAATATAAAAAAGAATATTGATTACCTTTATTAAAATCACAAGCAGCGGTCAGCAAGGTTATTTGCGTATTTACTTTTAACCCGCAGCTGCAGGCTGATATCTTCATTTAATCCATTATCAAATATGTTAAGAATTACAGGTATCCTGGCTTTAAGTATCCTATTTGCTTCTTGCAAAACCGGTTCGGCTACAAGGGGATTTAGGAACAGCCTTTTTAAAGCTTACGATCATACCGCGGAAAATATATTTTCTAAAAATATTGAAGGTCCTGCTGTGGATAAGGAAGGTACCCTGTTTGTGGTAAACTACCAGAAGGATGGCACCATTGGTAAAGTGAATAAAAACGGTAGCGTCGAAGTTTTTGTTGAGTTGCCAGAAAAAAGCATTGGAAACAGCATCCAGTTTAACAAGGAAGGTAATATGCTGGTGGCGGACTTTACAGGTCACAATATTTTATTGGTTAACATGAAAACAAAACTTATTTCTGTTTTCTGTCATAACGATGGCTTTAACCAGCCTAATGATATTTGCATCAGCAAAAAAGGTTTGATTTACGCGTCTGACCCAAACTGGAAAGAAAGCACTGGTGCCATCTGGCGTGTTGATGTTTCGGGGTTTGCCACAAAAATCCAGGATAATATGGGTACCACAAATGGTATATGCCTTAGTCCAGACGAGAAAATATTATATGTCAACGAAAGCGTACAAGGCAAGGTCTGGGCATTTAATGTAGATGAAAAAGGTGATATTTCTAACAAAAGGCTGTTTACTCAATTTACCGACTTCGGAATGGATGGAATGAAATGTGATTACAAGGGAAATCTGTATATCTGCCGCTACGGCAAGGGCGCTGTGGCAATCTTTACGCCGGCCGGTGAGCAGATCCAGGAGGTTATGTTAAAAGGTAAAAGCGTCAGCAATATTGTTTTTGGTGGTGTTGATTACAGAACCTGCTTTGTGACACTACAAGATAGAAAGTGCATTGAAAAGTTCAGAACGGATGTGCCGGGTAAATAGTGGTCACTGGTTATTAATGGATGGTTAAGTCATCAGACCCTGCTTGATTAAATTCAACCGTAAAAAAACATCCATTAATTTATAATTACTTCTTTCACTACTTTCTCGCCCAGTGCTTCATTTACTCTTTGTATGATCATGTCTTTCTGGTATAACAGCTCCTGTTTCAGGGGTGCCACAAAAGTGGTAATATAAAGTTTGTCGCCCTGGATGGTGATCTTCTCGGTGTACTTGGCAATGGTTTTACCCATTATCTTTTCCCATACCTCTTCAATCTGTATAGCCTGAACATAGGCTTTTAAACGGCTTTTGCTGATAAAATCTTTTAGTGCTTCACCAATTGAGTATGTGCCCATGTAACGAAGGTAATAATTTCCCGGCAGCGCTTTGATAAAGTAGCCTCTGCATTTTACATATCTTGCAACCTGAAAAATAACTGTCCTGCTCCGATTAGACAATATAACATTACTCCAATTTAAGAATTACCAGCAGTCAACTTATCAATTTAGCGGCCGCATTATTGGTATTTGCGGCAAAAACGGGATAGGTAAAACAAATTTGCTAGACGCCATCTACTACTGTTGTTTCACAAAGAGCTATTTTACGCGGAGCGACGCACAAAATGTGCGCCATGGCGACCAGGGTTTCAGGTTGTCGGCCACAGTGAAAAGGGGAGAGGCGCTACATGAAATTTTATGTATCGTTCGTGAAACGGGAAAGAAAGAAATTTCAGTGGATGGCGATGGGTACAATAAATTTTCGGAACATATTGGAAAGTTTCCCGGGGTGATGATAGCGCCCGATGATGTACAGGTTATAACAGCCGGAAGCGAAGAACGACGGCGTTTCCTGGATGCGCTTTTGTCGCAGTTGGATCATTCTTACCTGCTTCAACTGATTAGCTATAACAAAGTACTCGCGCAACGTAACAGCTTATTAAAATCTTTCGCGGAAACCAGGCGGATAGACAACAGCCTCTTGGAAGTGTTGAATGAACAGCTTAGCGGTCCTGGCACGGCAATTTTTGAAAAGAGAAGCAAGTTCCTGCATGATTTTATTCCACTTGTACAGGACTTTTACAAAAAGATCTCGGGTGAAACATACAACGTTGATATTACCTATGAGAGCCAACTGCTGCATACTTCCTTCGAAAACATCTTGCACCAGGCTCGTGATAAAGACCTCATCCTGCAACGAAGCAA
Source organism: Chitinophagales bacterium (assembly GCA_038199905.1). GTDB lineage: Bacteria > Bacteroidota > Bacteroidia > Chitinophagales > Chitinophagaceae > JADCRZ01. The sequence goes on from JBBPYM010000089.1 coordinate 6,013, forward strand.
TGCCGGCATTCACAAAGATGATCTTGCTATATGCCTGCATGGGAACGCTTTTAAAAACATCGCTTCGCAGGGTCAGCGTAAGAGTTTATTGTTTGCCCTTAAATTAACCGAGTTTGAAGTGCTGAAAAAAACCAATGGCTTTGCCCCGTTTTTGCTGCTGGATGATGTTTTCGAAAAATTGGATAATGATCGTATGCAAAACCTGCTTGACTGGGTATGCACAGAAAACACAGGCCAGATATTTATTACTGACACACATTGCACCCGCCTGGAAGAACATTTAAAGGAGCTTAATGTTGAATACCAGCTCGTGATGTTGTGAATGTTTTTGAACCACGGAGGCAGGGAGGCAGGGAGACAGGGAGGAACACAGATTTATTGTGTTGTTCCTGTGAAACTCCTGGCTTACCATTGTACTGGTGCTGCCGTTAAACAGCAAACATTTTACGTCAATCTCCGTGTCTCACCCTGTCGCCCGGCCTCCGTGGTTCAAAAATATCACAACCAACCGGCCCCCTGAAATCTAACGTTCG
>JBBPYM010000090.1:0-6978 GCA_038199905.1 Chitinophagales bacterium
AAGATGGCTATGGAACGGCATCATCAACAATTAAATCTAGGAAAGAGACCGCTGGTTTATAACCGCTAAAACAATATTTTCAATTATTTCTATTGCTTGCCCGGCCAATCCCAATGTTCCAAATCTTTGCTCCAGGAAATGCCAATTGAAGCGTTTTTATCAAAATCGCTTTCTTCTTCAACGGCCCCGATCCATGGAAAAACATCAGGTAGTTACCATAGTTTGGATTTCCTCTTAGATCCAAAACTGGTATAATATAGTATCACAATGTTTTCTGATACTTCATGTTTGAAAACAGCATTCGACCGTGCTGGCTTGAGCAACTGTCGTGATAAGGCAAAAATGTTGTAGCAAGGATGGTGAAAATGTTAATTAAGGATTATACTGAATGCTGCATACTTCTACTCCACCCATCATCATACCTGACGCAGCGGCTGCATACGAAATTTTCTCCCCGTCTTTTGAATGAAAGCTTGTATGAAAATTGCCGTCGTCACAAAGGAACATGGCGATGGGCACTTTATCATCCGTAGAAATTAGAAAAATGATCGGAATGCTATGTCTTTGTGAGTGATCAAACCAGGGCAATACCGTCTCCAAATCTTCAACATCCAATTCAAACGCTTCGCGGTAAGATGGCTCAGTAACAAGGCTTTTAACGGCTGCGAGTTTCGACTTGTTGCTGAAGGGAAATCGAAGCCAGTCATACCTTAGTTCATCCACCAGGTAGAGCTGCCTTATGTTCATAATTTCAAAGAAACGGATCAATGCATTCGACCGGCTGGTTTGATAGTCAGCGTTTCTTCGCGGGTAAGCCAGAACAGCAAAATCATCTGTTTGCTTTTCACCCTTATAAAATGGTTCTAAATGATCCTTTAAGTCTTTAATGAGGGAGCCCTTTTCCTCCCAACTATATTCGATAGAACGTAAATATTCCTCTGATAGAAGGTATTCTTCAACCAGAGGATCAACTTCTGTAGCAGGGGGCAGGTAAGGCGTTTGAAAACCGCTTATATAGCAATCCGCGAGTCGCGATCTGGAGAATACTTCTTTACGGGTTATTGGGCGTATCATAAAATAGTATTTAACATCGCAAAAATCATGTGCATATCCATGCTTTTTCAAACATTTTTTTAACCACAATGAGATTACAAGAGAGGCACAAAAAATACAATAAGAACGTTAAAAGTTGTCTCTAGTTACTCATAGCCATTAGGGAATGATCATTGAGCTCAGATAAACGCTGCACAAGCTCTTAAAAAAACATCACGCAATTACCGGTGCTTTGGCAGACTTCCAGTATTGTATAATACTACCGATAACAGCTACCATTTCATCATAAGTGGTTGGCTTTACGAAAAAGCCCTGAATGGATTTACGATAAGCTTCCACAACCGTTTGTTGCTGCTTTGATGTAGTCATAATACATAAGGGACGCACTTTAATCTCAGCTTCTCGTTATTATGTATCTTATCCCGGAGCTCAAATCCATTTATTTTAGGCATGTTTATGTCGGACAAAACCAGGAATGGTTTGGCATCAAATTCCACTAAGAATTTGTATGCCACCAAGCCATCTTCAAAGTACATCACTTTATTTGAAACTTCAAGTTCTTCGAACACTTTGTTTAAAATTAACAGGTCATCAGGATCGTCTTCTACCACGATTATGGGGCCAGCATTATTCATCAGATGAAATTAAACAATTTGAACCAAATGCCTGATTAATAACCGAAGATCAGTGAAGCTTTTCGAGGTCGGTTAATGTAACCGCAGAAGAAGGCCAAGAGGAAGCGCAGAGGATTACGTAGGGTTACCATTTACTTCCACCTGACCTAAGATCCGCCAAATCCTTTTTCTTTATATAAATGTAGTTGTTATTTAAAAAAATTGTTTTATGGCCTCACCCATATCATACACTTTTATCTTATCACTCAGTGCTGACTGTAACAAGGAAGATCCTGCCGCGCTTCTGAAACCGCTGGCGCAGTGAACCACCAACGGTTTATTTGCAGGAATTTCTTTTATCCTCTCCCTTAATTTATGCAAGGGAACGGCAATACTGTTCATAAAAGCAGGCTTCTCAGCAATCTCGCTCTCATTTCTTACATCAATGATGGTGAAGGCGTCTGTGTTCTTCTTAAAATAATCCAGGTCTAATTTTTTCGTCTGTTCATTTGTGTAACCAATCACCAGCGCTTCACTGATTTGCGATTCATAACCTATCGATGCACATCTTAGCAGCACTTTTTGCAGTTCTGTTTCGTTTTCTGCCGCCAGGTAAAATTGTTCACCTGGATCAATAATACTTCCCAGCCAGGTTTCAAATTTCGTTTGGTTTATAACATTTATTGAACGGGTTAAATGCCCCTTTTTAAAAAGCGCTCCAGCCCTTGTATCAATGATCCATAAAAGATGGTTCAGCCTTTCTACACCTGGTTCATCTTTTATGGTGGTAGTTCTTATTTTTTGCAGGCTCTCGTGCATGTTTGGTGCACCCTGGATATTAAGTTGCACATCGAAAGGAAAATATTTCGGCACAAAGGGTTGCTCGCCCAGGAGTGTTTCCACAAAATTTTTTTCTGTTATAGATTGCAGGCACCAGTTGGTTTCTTTTTCTTTTTTGATAGTGCTGCTCTTTGCATCGCTGAGTGAATTGCCACACAGGGAACCCGCACCATGCGCGGGGTAAACGTTTACTTCATCCGGTAAAAGCTTCAACTTATTTTGTAGCGTATGATACAATTGGGCGGCAAGTTGTTCCTTCGATGACTGGGAATTTTCATTGTCTTCCCGCAGGTCCGGTCTGCCGCAATCGCCAACAAATAACGTGTCACCTGTAAATACTGCTCTTGGTTTACCATCATCTTCAAGAACAATACTTATTCCATCGGGCGAATGGCCAGGCGTATCTATGGCAGTCAACCTTGTGTTGCCGAGCTTGATGTGCTGCCCTTCATTAAATGGCTGATGAGGATACGATGCGTTCAGCGTCTTACTCACATATACTGGGGCACCTAATTCGACATATAATTCAAGGTGACTGCTTACAAAGTCAGCGTGCGCATGTGTTTCTATAACTCCTGTTATTCGGGCTTTATTGTTCTTTGCGTATTCATGGTACTGCTGCGTGTCGCGGGCAGGATCTATCAGCATAATTTCACGATTGCTCAGAATCGCATAACTAAAATGCGAAAGACTTTTATCTTCAAACTGTTTTATTTCCATATTATTAATTTGGCTTCAATTTCCTCGCGATGTTATTTTTCACTGAAATTAGTTTTTAATCTTTGATATTATAACCCGCTACGAAAACGGTTAATAATAAACGAGTTGTGTCGCAAGCCATATCTTAGTGTTTAAAATTTCAAGCACCATTTATTGATAAGATTGGACGAGAGAAAAATGAAGACGAAGTTACCCTGCAGGAAATTACTCTATCTTATTGCAAAAGAAATTGAAAAGAATTGAAAAAAGTAAATATGTTTACGGTCCGTACGCTTCCTGCAGACGATTGTACCGGATTCACTTCACTAATTAAGTTTGAACTATGGACACCAGGAGAGACTTTTTAAAAAAAGCGATCATGCTTTCAGGTACAGCGGGTGTATCGGGTATGTTACCGGAATCTGTACAACGTGCATTTGCCATAGATCCTGAAAAAGGCAGCACCTACCTTGACGCAGAGCATGTGGTAATCCTTATGCAGGAGAACCGTTCCTTTGACCATTGCTTTGGAACATTACAAGGTGTGCGTGGCTTTAATGATCCGCGTGCCATCACACTTCCTGATAAAAACCTTGTTTGGCTTCAGACCAATGATGCGGGTGAGACTTATGCCCCGTTTCGTTTTGACATCAGTAACACCAAAGCTACCTGGCTGGGATCCACACCCCATTCACGGTCCAGCCAGGTAGATGCCAATAACCTTGGCAAGTACGACCGGTGGTTACAATCAAAAAAGGTTTCAGATAAAAAATATGCCGATGCTCCCATGACCCTGGGTCATTACAGCAGGGAAGACATTCCTTTTTATTATGCGCTGGCGGATGCATTTACCGTTTGCGACCAGAACTTCTGCTCGGCCATGACGAGTACCAACCCCAACAGGTTATTTTTCTGGACGGGCACCACCATCGAGCAACAGCATGAACAGCGAAGAACTTTCATAAGAAATCTCGGAAATTGGCGCATCGCGAACCTGAAATACAAAACATTCCCCGAGCGGCTGGAAGACAATGGTGTTTCGTGGAAGTTCTACCAAAACGATCTTGATACAGGCGGTGGATTTACTGGAGACGAAAGGGCTTGGCTAGCAAATTTTGGCTGTAATCCGCTGGAATGGTTTGCCAGTTACAATGTGAAATTCGCCCCACGTTATATCCAGGCACTGCAAAAACAAGCTGCGTCTTTACCTGAAGAGATAAAGGCGTTAGAGGCCAAGCTCAAATCGTTATCCGAAACAGAAGACGCCTATGCCAAAGCACAAACGGCAATAACCACGAAAAAAGAAGTATTAGATAAAGCAAAGAAGGATCTCGCTGAATGGACCGAAGAAAATTATAACAAACTATCGGATAAAGAAAAAAACTTGTACCAGCGCGCTTTTACAATCAATTCCGGGGATCCTGATTACCACGAGCTTACTACTTTGAGTTATGAAGACCACGGCCAAAAACGGGAACTGCGGGTGCCCAAGGGAGACGTTTTACACCAGTTCAGGAAAGATGTAGAAACCGGGCAACTGCCGACGGTTTCCTGGCTTGCCGGCGCCCAGAACCTTTCCGATCATCCTAGTGCACCCTGGTACGGCGCTTTGTATGCTTCCGAGATCATGAACATCTTAACCAAAGATCCGGAAGTTTGGAAGAAGACTATCTTCATCGTAACATTTGATGAGAATGACGGTTATTACGATCATATTCCTCCTTTTGTCGCCCCGGATCCCAACGATCCTTCAACAGGAAGATGTTCACCAGGACTCAGTACCGAGTTGGAATATATTAAACTGGAAGACGACCTGAAAGAGGGTGTTGGCAAAAAGGAAGCAAGGGGAGGGCCTGTGGGACTTGGATTCCGGGTGCCGCTGCTTGTTGCTTCACCATGGAGCCGCGGCGGATCAGTCTGTTCACAGGTATTTGATCATACCTCCACACTGCAGTTCCTGGAAGTATTCCTGAAAAAGAAATTTAATAAAGACTTTACTGAAACTAATATCAGTAACTGGCGCAGAACGATAACGGGCGACTTAACAACTGTCTTCAAATCTTACAATGGGCAAAAACCGGATAAACTGCCCTTCCTGGAAAAAGACCGGTTTATCGAAAAGATATATAATGCAAAATTTAAACAGGATCTCGCTGATTTTAAGCCATTATCAAAGGAGGAAATTGCCGACATAAATCGGCACCCTTTGTCTGCATCAGCCAAAAAGCCACTACAGGAACCCGGCGTGCGCCCATCCTGTGCGTTGCCGTACGAATTATATGCTGACGGAAAAATATCGGCTGATAAAAACGCTTTTGAATTAACTTTTGCTGCAGGCAACCAGATCTTTGGTGCACAGTCCGCAGGATCACCCTTTAACGTTTATTTTCCGGGGAAGTATGCCCTGCAAAAGGGTGTTTTTGAACACGTAGGAAGCCGCTCTTATGCTGTTGTGGCGGGTGGCAGCTTGACAGATTCGTTTCCACTTCAATCTTTTGAAAACGATTTATATCATGTTCGGGTTTACGGACCCAATGGCTTTTACCGCGAATACAAAGGCAATGCAGCCCAGCCCGGTGTGCACCTCTTCTGTGAATATGAACGTGCTAAAAGTTTATCAAAAAAACTTACCGGCAACATTGTACTCAACATAACAAATCTTACTGCAGGTAAACCTGCCACGGTAGAGATCAAAGACAATGCTTATAAAAACAAAGCCATACAAAAACTCATTTCTTCAACCGCTTCCATTAAAAACGAACCTTCTACGATCGTTTTAAATCTCGCCAAAAGCTTTGGCTGGTATGACTTTACCGTCCGGATTAGCGGAGACAAAAATTTTGAACGGCGTTATGCGGGTCGGGTGGAAACAGGCAAGGAGGGTTATACAGATCCGTTCATGGGTAATAAGGTCATTTAGCCAGAATTCCACGCCTTAGAAACACCGCATTCAAAGGATATCCAGTTCGCAGTTGAGCGCTGAAATTCAGGTTTAAAAAAATGTTAATGCTTTGGCAATATTTCGTTAAGTTTATGCCAGATTTTATGGGTGGAAGGTTCCACATTTTATATTCTCTAACCAAACAAATGCTTCTACAGTGTTGTCACAATACCGATCTCAGGATGGTTCCCATTTCTTTAGTGATATATTCAGCCAACAATTATTGAAAAGTTTCCACCTTTTTGTGTTCTACAACAAACCAATGCTTATGAAAAACGTAAGATTTGAAGCCTTTACTGGTTGTAACGCTACAACTATAAAGCCAGCTTTGATTTCGGTAAAACTAACCCTGTCTTTTCTCATCTTAATGTCCACCGAACCGGTAATTGCACAACAATCCTTCAATTCTCTTGCCAGCCTTAGTTCCAATATCAGTGGTAAATCACCTGCTGTGAGCTTGAAGACAAATGTTTTTATTGGCATAAAGGGACAGGTAACAGATGACAAAGGGGAACCGCTGGAAGGCGCCAGTGTACTGGTAAAAGGTACTAAAAACGGTGTAAAAACTGATATCAAGGGCAACTATTCCATTGACGCGCCGCCCAACGCAACTTTACTTATTTCTTATATTGGATTTGAACCGCTTGAAATTAGAGTAGGCAATCGTGTTAACATTAGTATACAGCTAACGCCCGCTATTTCCACTGGAGAACAGATAATTGTTGTGGGATATGGAACGCAAAAGAAACAAAGTGTTGTGGGAGCTATTTCGCAGGTTTCAAATGAACAGTTAAAACGCGCGGGAAGTGTTACTGATCTAACGCAGGCATT
>JBBPYM010000091.1:0-5193 GCA_038199905.1 Chitinophagales bacterium
ATTTTTATCATGTTAATTTTCACGGCGCTTCACATAAAATATAAATTTCTTTACGGGGCAACCTTCCTGAAATATTTTCAAATAGCTATAGCTTCTGTTATCATGGTATTTTATATTTACAAGATTATACACCTTAAAACAGCCGTCAGCTATCAGCCGTCAGCTATCAGTTGTTGTAGTTAAAGAACTTTACAAAACCATTAGTTTGCATACAGGGTCTGCGTAAACATGCACGATACTAATAGCTCAGCATCGGCTGATAGCTGACAGCTCAGAGCTACCTCCCCGTCAGGTAGTTATAATCCGACAACAACACCTTCAAAAATGTTGACGGTTCAAGCGTACTTTGGATACTTAGTGTATCCTTTATTTTTTCGGCGGCCTGGTGGGCAAGCCACAGGTTGCCTGAATTATTTACGTTGATGATAACCTCTTTAATCAATTGCATATCGGTGTCTGAGAGGTTCACTACTTCAGGGAACAATACTTTGTAGTTGAGTTGCTCCACAGGTGTATAGATTGTTTGATGGATATTGGTCCTGGGAAGCGTTCTTATGAGCGTTGTACCTGCCACAATATCCCCGATGCGCTGCCTGCGGTCGGTTATAACAATAGAAAACAGGCCGCCAAGGTAGCCAGTTAGCGGGAAATCTACAAGCCTGAAAACCCATCTAATCAGGTACTGGCCAACTGTGGGTTGAGCTCCGACAAGACTGATCACTTTAATGTTCATCACCTTTTTGCCCACGCTCTGTCCGTTCAGCGAGATCTCGCTGATAAGGTCATAAAAATAAATAGGTATATAAAAGATTAGTATCATCCATTGTCCTCCGTTTATTAAACCTGTTAAGTTCAGCAGGAATAAAACAACAACGCAATAGGCGATTATCACCAGCAGGTCGACCAGGTAACCAAGCAGTCTTTCCCCCACACTCGCCAGGTCGTATTCCAGTTCTATATTCTGCGTTGTCTCTATCTTAATCGTACTCATGAATGGTGATTATTAAGTCAGCGGACAAACCTACAACAACTTAGTTAACCTTGAAACAAATGGATAGACACCATGTAATCACGGCAGCATGTTTCATTAGAAACTTTAAACTTTGAACTAATTAAAATTTTCTATTATCTTACCGCACGAAACCTATGCGAGAAGCGCAATTTCTACAACAAAACGCCGAAAAGTGGAAGCAGTATGAGCAGGAGCTTCACCAAGTGGATAGTCCTGATACCTTTGCAGACCGCTTTGTGGAACTTACTGATGACCTTGCCTATGCAAAAACTTTTTATCCTAAAAGCAATACCGGCAGGTATCTGAACGGACTCGCTGCCCTTTTTCATCAAAAGATCTACAGCAATAAAAAGGAAAAATCTACCCGTGTTATAAGTTTCTGGCAGTACGAATTGCCCTATCTTTTTAAACAATATCATCGCCAGCTTGGCTATTCATTTTTGTTCCTGGCAACCTTTGTATTCCTGGGTGTTCTGTCGGCAAAATATGATGACTCCTTCATAAGGCTCATTCTTTCGGATGATTATGTGAACATGACAAATGAGAACATCGAAAACGGGGATCCTTTTGGCGTCTACAAAAAACAGGGACAGGTGGATATGTTTTTGCAAATTGCTTTTAATAATATCAAAGTATCGTTCATCGCATTTGTTGCAGGTATCTTTTTCTCGGTGGGCACCGTTTACCTGCTCCTGCAAAATGGACTGATGCTGGGCTCATTTGAGTATTTATTTTTTTCGAGAGGGTTGGGGTTACAGTCAGTGCTGGTGGTGTTTCTGCATGGTACGCTTGAGATTTCTGCAATTGTGATTGCAGGTTGTGCAGGACTGGTTTTGGGAAACAGTTTTCTGTTCCCCAAAACTTACACGAGGGCGCAGTCCGTATTAAAGGGTGCAAGGGATGGGATGAAAATTGTTTTCGGCCTGGTGCCTGTTTTCCTGGTAGCCGCGTTCCTGGAAAGTTTTGTTACGAGGTATACAGGCATGTCTCCCTGGTTGAGCGGTACCATCCTTGCTTTTTCGCTTTTTTTTATTATATGGTATTTCATTATTTATCCTGTTCGCCTGCACCACCGGGTTTACGAAGCGATGAGCCAGGATAGTCACATAGAAGATCAAAATTTTACATCATGGCTGAACAAAAGATTGAATTCAGAAAAAACCGGGGCTTTGGCGAAAATCTGAATGATACCTTCCAGTTTATAAAACAAAATTTCAAACCACTGTTTAAGGCGTTTTTTGCGATATGCTCCGTCTTTATGATCACACAGGCCATATTAAACGGGTTTTATCAATCCAGCTTTGTAGGCAGTTGGACTACTATCCTGCAGGGTGCAACAGGTTCAAAGTTCAGGATGGGCGATGTATTTAATATGCAATATTTCCTGGTGATCCTGTTTATGTTGCTCACTTACATCGCAATGCAGGTAACAGTAGCAGCTTATATAAAATACTACGTTGCGCATGACGGTGAACAGCCTGGCATTGATGACGTATGGGCCATTTTCAGCAAATATTTTTTCACAGTGCTGCTGTACAACATACCTGTATTGTTGATCATCATTGCGGGCACAGTTTTCTGTTTTCTGCCTGGCATATACTTATGGGTAGTGTTTGTTCCATTAACGTTTGTCGCGGTAATTGAAGACAAAGACTTTGGGAATACTTTTTCAAGATGTTTTGAGCTTATTAAAGAAAATTTCTGGATGTCACTTGGTATCTACCTTGTATCTTATTTAATTTATACTATAAGCGGTTCCATAGTTGGCATGATCGTTTCCGCCATCATCGGCGCGGCCACTTTTTTCACTACCAAAAGTTTTGGTGCTACTTACGGAATAGCCACTTCTTTCCTGAATATATTCACTTTTTGTTTTTATATTATTTTCCTGCTGAGTGCCGCATTCAATTATTTCAGCCTCGTTGAAAGTAAAGATGGTACGGGAATAATGGATCGCATAAATAATATAGGCAACAAAAATGCTGATCATCATAATAGGGAAGAGCAATATTAGCGGTGGGTTGTCCTTCTGCACAACCATAGGCAGGGGCTCACCTGGTTTTAAGTCAAATTGTACTGAATGCGTTTCTTGACCATCATAATTATTTTATTTTTTTACCAGCCCAGTTTCGCGCAGCGGGAATTGAGGATTGACAGTTCCACCATTTCTGTGAGGCAGTTTTCTCAGCCGGAGATAAACAAATACAGATCGGACCTGGACTTCCAATACGACAAGATCACAGAGCCGCCCGTTTCCCTGTGGGACAGGTTCTGGGAATGGTTCTGGAATAAAATTGGTGATATATTAAGCACCGAAGCCGGAAGAAACACTTTCCTGGGTGTGCTAGGTGTTATCGCCCTGATCATACTGGCGTTGTTTATTGCTAAACTAACGGGAATGGCCAAGGGCGGGTTGTTTAACAAGAAAAACAATGAAACTGACCTGGCGTTTGTTGTGCTCGAAGACGACATTCATTCCATCAATTTTGAAACAGCGATCGAAACTGCCATCAATGACAAGAATTTTCGCTTTGCAGTAAGACTGCTTTACCTGCGCACTTTAAAGAACCTGGCAGATGTCGGCCTTATACAATGGCAGGTGAACAAAACCAATATAAAATACCTGGAAGAGCTTAGCGGTAACCCGCTTCGTAAAACCTTTCAGGACCTGACCCTGCAGTTTGAAAACAACTGGTATGGTGATCTGCCCATTAAGGAGATCGAATTTTACAGTGTACGAGACTTGTTCAACCAGTTTAACAACCAAATATCTTGAAAGGGTATAAAGTATTTATATTGTTGTTTATAATGTTGCTGGCAGTTTACGTTGTAGCAGAAATAAACCGTCCCAAACAGATCGACTGGAAGATGACGCTTTCTTCTAAAGACAAGAATCCCTATGGTGCTTATATTTTATACAAGCAACTGCACGACATTTTTCCCGAAGTTACTATCCGCTCTTACCACCTTCCCGTTTACAACCAGCTAAACAACTTTAGGGATTCCAACACGGCCTACCTGCTTATTGATCCCGAGATTACCATGACAGGAGAAGACATTGATGTTTTGCTGAATTACGTTATAGATGGCAACTACGTTTTCCTTTCCTCCGGCAACATTAACAAGCTGCTTTCAGACACGCTGAAAATTGAAATGAAACGGCGGTTTGATTTTTTAAACGAGGATTCTGTGACCATCAATTTTACGAGCCCTGTTCTGCATACTGAAAAAAACTATGGCTCCCAACGAATGACACTGGACGGCTATTTTAATAAATTTGATACGGCTACTACGGTCGTTCTCGGCAAGAACCAATTAAACGATGTAAACTTTATCCGCATGCCGTATGGAGAAGGAGCTTTTTTTATTCATGCTTTGCCATTGTGTTTCAGCAACTATTTTATGTTGAGGCCGTTCAACAGTGATTATACCGCCAAAGCATTGTCTTACCTGCCGCCGGATATTCATACAATATTCTGGGATGAATATTACAAACAGGATGATAGAAATATACGGCATCCCTTAAGGTATATTTTAACCAATCAATGGTTAAGGGCTGCATATTACCTCGGGCTGCTTACAATATTATTATTCATTTTTTTCGAAATGAAGAGACGGCAGCGTGTTATCTCGGTACTGTCACCGCTTCGCAACAGTACCCTGGACTTTGTAAAAACAGTAGGTAACGTATATTTTAATAAGCGTGATAATAAAAACATCGCTACGAAGAAAATTAATTATTTTTTTGAATATATCCGGTCGGGTTTATTTTTATCTACCAGTTATCTCAATGATGAATTCGTGATCGCGCTTTCAAAAAAGACTTCCGTGCCGGAAGAAAAAATCAGGGAACTTGTAAATTTAATCAATGAAGTTCAACAGAACACCAATATAAGTGATACCCAGTTATTGGAAATGAACAGGCAGATGGAAGCGTTTATGATTGATAGATAGCTGGCTGTATTAGGCTTTGCTGAGTAAGAATTGTTTTGTTTAGAATGCCGATAGGGGGATCATAAATATAAATTTTATAAAATAAAAATATGGAGCAAACATACAATCACCAGCGAACCGACCTGGGTGGGCTGAACGACGCGATGGAACGCGTTCGTGCCGAGATCGGCAAAGTTATAGTGGGGCAGGTGCAGATGGTTGACCTGCTTCTGGCAGCCATCCTTGCG
>JBBPYM010000092.1:0-5735 GCA_038199905.1 Chitinophagales bacterium
CATGTATCTTCAGCGGGAAGATAAAAAACAAACAGTAATCGCGGAACATGGTGAAGCCAAATGGAAAAGCATGATCACACACCTCAATGATCCCGACAAAATCCGCTGGACCTATTCCCATGTTATCCCTAACTTCCTCAACGTTGCATTGGATGTAATGGTAGATGCTTGATGCTTGAGAGCTATCAGCTGTCGGCCTTCAGCCTTCGGCTTGCTGAGAACATCTGAAAGATTTTCATTGCAACGGATCGTTATATAGCTTTCGTAATTGCATATTTTTAGCATACTACTGGCCCGGATGCTTAAGGTAAGCGCGAAACCCAACCATGGCTGATAGCTGACAGCTGTTAGCTAATGAAACTTGTTTGCAATCCATTGATTCTGTAACTTTCCCTGACAAACCATCAGCACATGATCACTTCGATACGCGAGGCTTTTAACAGTCAGTTTACGGAAGAAAAATATAAAAAATATTTGGAAGAACTGAACGCTCCGCACCCGGGAGCATTAGAGTTTAGAATTGCTGAAACCCCCGTTTTTGTGCCAAAGGATTTTACCCGTAAAATGATAGATGCCTGTGAAGCCATTGTTGATGTGATTGCTAAACCCAACTTTAAAGAACTCTCCCGTAACGCTATACCCGCTGCTGTAAATGTGCCGGGAGAAAACAATCATTGCCACTTTATTGCATTTGACTTCGGTGTCTGCGAAAATGAGCGAGGTGATTTGGAACCTCAGCTAATCGAAATGCAGGGCTTTCCAACCCTGTTCGCCTTCCAGGCATTTATGCCCACAGTTGTACGGAACAACTTTAACATCCCTGCCAATTTCGATTGTTACCTTGGCGGGTATGATAAAACATCCTACCTCAAATTACTAAGCGAAATAATTCTTGGAAATCATGACGCTGAAAATGTGATCCTGCTGGAAATTTTTCCGCAGAAACAAAAAACACGGATTGACTTTTTTTGCACAGAAGATTACCTGGTCATTAAAACTGTTTGCATCACTGAACTGATAAAAGAAGGTAATAAGTTGTTCTACACAAACCAGGGGAAAAAAACAGCAGTTAAGAGAATTTATAACCGGATAATTTTCGATGATCTGCAACAACAAAGCCATGAAGTTCGGGAAAAAGGCGAACTTATGTTAGAGGATCTCGATGTTGAATGGGTGCCTCATCCTAACTGGTTTTATCGCATCAGCAAATATACCCTTCCATTTATCAGGCACCGGTATATTCCCCAAACCTTTTTTCTAAATGAAATAGAGCAAATTCCCGCAGACCTCGAAAACTATGTTCTAAAGCCTTTATTTTCTTTTGCCGGGCAGGGGGTAGTCATAGACGTTAGTTTGCAGGACATACAAAACGTAAAAGACCAGCAAAACTGGATATTACAACGAAAAGTAAAATATGCTGATGTTATAATAACGCCGAACACGCCGGCAAAAGCTGAGATCAGGATTTTTTATTTTTGGAAGGATGGAGAGGCGAGGCCAGTCCCCACAAACAACCTTGTGCGGTTAAGCAAAGGGAAAATGATTGGTGTGCGATATAACAAAGACAAGGACTGGGTTGGCGGAACAATGGCGTTTTTTGAACGGTAGACCAGTAAGGTACATCGTACTATTTTCATTTCGGTGGAATACCAAAATGATCCTTCCATCTACCAAACAGTAAATCATGGCACTCACAATTTTCAAACGGGTGAAAGACTCACACACAGTCATAACTGAACTGATGATCCCTTCCTATTCTAATTTCGGTGGAAAAATACATGGTGGCACTTTGCTGTCGCTAATGGACAAAGTTGCTTATGTATGTGCATCAAAACATTCCGGGGAATATTGCGTTACGGCCTCCATCGATACGGTCGATTTTCTGCACCCCGTTGAAGTGGGAGAACTGGTTTCATTAATGGCTTCGGTAAATTATGTTGGTAGAAGTTCGATGGTCATTGGCATACGTGTTACATCTGAAAATGTTAAAACGCGCGAAGTAGTTCATACCAACACCAGTTATTTTACAATGGTAGCAAAAGATGACAATAACCAGCTTGCGCTTGTACCTGAACTTATCCTGGAATCAACGGAAGAGATCAGGCGTTTTTCAGAAGCCATCATCCGCAAACAACTAAAGAACAGTTTTAAAAGTGAGATTGCCAAGGTAAAATCAGAAGCTGATATTGATAAAGCTATCCTGTTATTAAAAGATGAGCGGTGTAAAATAGAACTCAAATAAGTTAACCGCTCCCAAATGATCAACCTTATGGATAATATCGCTCTCAGAACAATTACTTCATTTGACAACTCCGCAATCGCTGATATTATCCGTGAATCACTGGCAGAATTCGGCGCCAACAAACCAGGCACTGTTTATTATGACAAATCAACAGACCATCTTTATGACCTTTTTAAAAAGCAAGGATCCATATACTACGTGGCAGAGAAAAACAATAACCTATTAGGTGGTGCTGGTATCTATCCCTCCGAGGGACTACCAGAGGGCGTTTGCGAACTGGTAAAAATGTATCTTAAAAAGGAGGCAAGGGGACTGGGTCTCGGCAGACACCTGATAGAAAAAAGCCTTGCATTTGCTGCAATGGCAGGATATGATACTGTTTACCTGGAAACAATGCCGGAACTAAGAAAAGCGGTTAGCGTTTACGAAAAGTTCGGCTTCGAATACCTTGCTGGACCAATCGGTAACACAGGACATTTTGGATGTGATGTCTGGATGTCAAAAAAACTGTAAAGCCCTGCAAATGCAGGGCTCCGTCTTTTGGTTTATTAGATTTTATCTCCTGATCCTTTCTACCTGTTCGCGACTGAGATAAACCTGGAAGCCTATCCTCATATTAAATCCTCCTGAGCCATCAAGATGTTGAATAGCTGTATGTTTATAACCAAGTAATCCTTCAATAGCTACATTCCTGTTGATGAATGCTGCAATACCACCACCAAGAAAATATTGGGTGCTATTAAAAGTACTGGAACCGGAACTATTGGCTCTTTTCTCAGACTGGAAACTTACGTCTGCATGCGCAAAAGGTCTCACGTTCATAGTGCCAATATAATACCTGGCAAATGGTCCCAGGCCCCAGGCCGTATTTTTGCTAGTGCCGATCTTGGAATAATCTAACGTAAGATTTGCACCGGCAGCAAAATTGGTGAAGAAAAAATATCCACCTGAAGGCGAAAAGGTGATCCTTGTATCATTTTTAGCAGTGTTAAGACCAACATTACCACCCACCATCCAACTACCTTTTTCAGTTTGTGCAGTAGCAGCAAAACTCACTGATAACAATACGAATAAACCTGGTACAATTCTTTTCATGGTTAAAATTTTATAAATTAAAAATAATCGATTTCTGGGTAAGGATTACTGTTAGTCGGGGTATTAACGCAATTAGCTGCACAAGGTTTGATTTATTCAGTTAATAACCGGTTTTACTTCATAAATCGGGCTAAACAAATAGAGTTTGCCGGTTTCCACTTCAACACACTGAAACCTTTTGCGGAGCCGTTTACCTTTCTTAAAGAGTTTCCCCCGATCAATTTCAAACAAGAATCCTTCCTCTACTTGCTCAACCATTACCAGTTCTTTTTCCTTTGTATCATATCTTTTTAACACCCTCATTAAACCCTCGTCAGCACAACTGCTCGCCGGTAAATTCTGCAATGAATTCTCCAGCGCCTGTTGTATATCCCTAGGAAATATTTTTATTACAAGAAACCGAACCAACAGTTCACGGTAAATTTGTTTCCACTCTTTTCCATGGGCAAGCACGCCGTTGTTAAACTGCAAAAATGTTACTAAGTGTGCAATTTCATGTATTAGCGTAATGACAAATGAAAATTTATTAAGGTTGCCATTAACGCTTATCCGGTGATTTTTTGTACCCATCGCATGCCGGTAGTCACCTAATACAGTTTTTCGACTTCTGGTTATAGTGAGATGAACTTTATACAGCTTCAGGTATTCAAAAATCAAACTTGATGACCCCTCAGGAATATAATCTTCCAGAGAAGAAAGCGGAGCTTGTTGTTTAGGCATTCTTTTTATGCTTACTATTTTTCATCAGGATCGAAATCTCCAGGAATGTGTAAACCAGGTACAAAAACATTAAACAAAACACGCCTGCCTTGTTTACTGCCTCCCTCACATTATAAATATAAATGAAGGCCGCAATAATGCAAACAAAAAACTTAAGGAACAATCCACCATAAACATTTTTGATAAATCCGTGCGTATTACCAGCTATCATCGCGTTTCGATAAAGGAGAAAAGAAACAATAGTTACAGCAAACAATACCAGGTTCCCCACAATCAAAACGCTTTGATCAATTTGAACTTTTGCGATAAAACCCGAAAAAACAACCGGAATTATATTTACCAGCACAAACACGACAAGTATCGGAAGAAAAGTTTTTAAAGTGCCAGTCTTATTAGCTTCAGTCATTATCTCGATTCGTTTCTTTAAGCACCTTATATATCATAAAGATTATTACCAGCAAAGGTATCATCCAAACCATTACCGGGAAAGAAATATTCAACCACCTATCCAGTTTAAGTCCCAGGTAAACGCTTAACCCAATCGAAACCAGGAACTGCGTAGCCATCCCCGCGTATTTCATCATAAAATAACAGGGTTGGGGTATGAGGTTTGAGGTATAAGCAAGACCCGTTTTAATTTTTTGCCTATCATATTTTTTTCAGAATGTTTTTATCTATCTATTTTCACGCCGTTTAACTATACATAAAGCACAGGCTATTTCACTCGTACCCATACCTCATACCTCATACCCCATACCTCATACCCATTCATTCTTCAATTTTCTCCACCACCGGAATGTTCAACAACATCGTATCGAGCTTCACGGTTGCATCTCCTTCCAGCACGTTCTTTAAGCTATTTATATACTGATCTTTGTACTGCATTGCCTGCTGAAGAGAGTCGGTTCTTATCTTTAATTCCCGTAGTTGCCGGGTGCTACCCGTATCTCCATACCCGGGAATATACAGTTTCATCGGGGTAAAAACTATTAATGCAACTGTTAAACTGGTTAACAAAACAAATATGGTACTTAGCACAACATAAACGCTAAATCTTGATAGTTTGAAAGTAACAACCTCCTCGTAAGTATCATCGTTCATTACTACAAGCCTGTAGCGATTTCTCAGTCGTTTAAGGGTGGAATTGGCATCCATTTTAGCCATGTTTGTCATCTTATACATTTAAAGATACAACTTACCGATCTCCTGCTAATTATTGTTGAAAAATATTAGCTTGCACCGTACAATAAAACACAGGCAATACAGTTACATAATATTTAGCTTACGTAAGACTTAAACCAGCGATTTGAATAAACTTCTTTTTTTAACTATATTATCTCTTATCCTTTCTCATTACTGTGCTACTGGTCAGCCCAGCCTTAGTTTCGATTTAAAAAAGCCACCAAAATTCGAAAACAAAACGCTGGGTTCTGAAAAAACCGGTAACAAAAAATTTACAGTACCCAGGCGTTTCCTACAAAACACCTTTACACATTACAACTATTACTTTAATGCCAACAACAGGCTCAATGAAATAGTCGCCCGCGCGAAGGCCGCGAATAGGGATGATTACACAGAATTGTTGCCCTTTTATAGCTATTCCTTACAGTCAACAGCAACATACAAAACTGACCTCGACTCAGTTATTTACAAATCAACTGCGGGTGTATTAATTCAC
>JBBPYM010000093.1:0-4239 GCA_038199905.1 Chitinophagales bacterium
AGCCATCAGCTATCAGCCGTCAGCTTTTTGTTTTTTGCCTTTTGCAATTATAAAGAGGGTTAACAGTGCGGTGCTCGTTCCGGCAGGAACGACAGGTGGGTAGAAAAACATGAATAATTAAAATATGTTCCAGCGGAACAACAGAATGGCGAATTGAACTGCACGGGCAAAGCCGTAGCCCATATAGTGATCAACCTTCTACCACCTTCTGTTCCGCTGGAACAGGATACTCTTTTGTATCTTTTCTACCCACCTGACGTTCCCGCCCGAACGCGGAGCCTGAACTTGAGCCCAGTCGCACAGCATTGCAATATTCTTCTATCTTATTGCATCTATATTTTTTAAAATAATTAGGCTGAAAGGCGGGAAAACCAACAAAATCTCTTAATTACTACCACCTTCTGGTGATAGCTGACAGCTCCCTTACACCTCCCCATCGCTTGCGCGAGCGAGGATTTCTTTGTCAACGATATGAAACAGATTGGGTTCAACGTTCTTCACACGGCTGTGATAATTTTTAAAAAGGCTGTACCACTTAAGTTTGAGCACACCAAGGATACCTTCTTTTACGATGCTTTTGTTCATCTTGGAAATACCCAATTTTCTGTCTTCAAAAATAATGGGCACTTCCTTTATTTTAAAGCCCAACTTCCAGGAGGCAAATTTCATTTCAATCTGGAAAGCATATCCTACAAACTTTATTTCATCAAGATTAATTGCTTGTAACACTTTCGTTTTGTAACATACAAAACCTGCGGTTGAATCTTTTACCGGCATCCAGGTTATCAGGCGTGTATAGATAGATGCTCCTTTAGACAGCAGCACCCTTCCCCAGGGCCAATCTACATTGCCACCGCCCTTAACATATCTTGAGCCTACGGCAACATCGTAGCCACCATATTTACAGGCTTCGTATAGCCGTTGAAGGTCCAATGGACTATGCGAAAAGTCAGCATCCATTTCCATTATATAGGAATATCCTTTTTCTATGGCCCATTTAAAACCGAAGATATAGGCGGTGCCAAGTCCAAGCTTGTCTTTTCGCTCTTTGATAAAAAGTTGGGTGGTGTACCTTGATTGCAATTTCTTCACCAATTGAGCGGTACCATCGGGGGAATTATCATCTATTACAAGGATATGAAAACCCTGCTGTAATGCAAATATGGCGTGCAGAATTTTTTCAATATTCTCACTTTCGTTATAGGTAGGTATAATAACTATCTTTTCCAAATCTCTAGTCTATATTGAATCGAAATTACAATTTCAAAATGGAGCATTATAAGAAAATAAGGTTAACAGGGTTTTTTATCCCTTTTTTAACATGACCCGATTAAAAATTTCTGTTAGTTTCTGTTTAGTGTGCAAAGTAAAATCCCCCTTCATCATCCAGTCATAATACTGGGGTTCCGATCTCAGCACATCAGCGACGGCGCGGCCTTTGTACTTGCCGAAATTAAATACTTCCAACCCATTTTCCATGATAAACCTCCGCGCAAAGTCAACGATCGCTTCTTCGCCAGTGAATTTCAAAATAGAATCAATAGTATTTCCCAGTTGTTCATATTTGAGCAATTGTGCCTCCAGCACTTCGCAGGTCGCCACCGCATCGGCTTCTGCACCGTGAGCACCTACCAGCGTCTTTTCACAATAAAATTTGTACGCAGCGCTCAGTGTTCTCTGTTCCATCATGTGATAGATTTTCTGAACATCTAAGAGCCGCCGACCTTTCATATCGAAGTCGATGCCAGCCCGGAGAAACTCCTCCATTAGCAAGGGAATATCATATCGATTACTGTTATAGCCGCCAAGATCGCAATTCTCCAGGAACTGTTTCACTTCATTCGCCACCTGTTTAAAAACCGGTGCATCTTTTAGCATTTCGTTTGTGAGACCATGAATATCCGTGATATTCGGAGGTATAGGAATATCAGGATTTATAAGTTTACGTTTTACCTGTCTGGAGTTATCAGGTGAAATTTTGACGATTGCAATTTCTACGATCCTGTCTGTTGACAGATTTATGCCTGTTGCTTCAAGGTCAATAAAGGCAAGGGGTTTTTTTAATGCTAACATTGATATAAATTAGTAAAGGGTTGCAGATATTAACTACGGCGGCGCTTTTGTTTTATAATTCAACCCTATTTCAGGGCATCAATTTGTATTAGCTATTAAATTCTTTTTAGACCATTCAAAATGATGCCTTGATTTTTCTATCATAAATATAAGGTTCTCATCATTCATAATGCTAACACAGGTTTCCAACCTCCCTTAACAAGTTATTTATTAACTAACCTGGCGGTAAAGGTAGTAATATCCAGCCCATCATAATTGCCACTACTCATTAATAATAAAGTGGTGTTTTTAAAGTTTTGATTGCGCAGCCATTTTTCCAGCACATCCCTTTCGGTCATTACAAGTAGGTTATTGCTGGCAAAACCCTGGCGAACATCTTCTGTGTTTAGGTCAGGGAGCTTTTTCAGTTCGAGGGCATGCCTGGAGTAAAATACCACTGCGATATCTGCCAGTGCCAAAGCGTTTTCATACTCGTGTATGAAAGCAACATTCAGGCTGCTGTAGGTATGCAGTTCCAGTATTGCCACCAGCTTCCGGTCGGGAAACTGGTACCTGACCGCCTCCATCGTTGCTTTAACTTTTGAAGGCGCATGGGCGAAATCCCGGTAAACCTGCAGTGTTTGATTTTTTACCACCAGCTCAAGTCGTTTGGAGGCCCCTGTAAAAATCTCAATCGCCTTTAGAAAGCCCCTTGCAGTAACATTGAGTTGTTTGCAAACCAGCCACGCGGCTTGCAAGTTAAGGAGGTTGTGATTTCCAAATACGTTCAGCAGTCCAGTGTGACCCTCAAGCTCAACAATTGTCTCCTCGCCACGTACTACATGTTGCATTGCCGAATAACCTAGTCTGCGAACCTGGGAAGGGTGTTCTTCTACCAGCTTTTTTAAAACAGGGTCCGTTTCGTTATAAATTAGCAACCCACCAGGCTCTATTTTATCTATAAAAATATTGAATTGCTCCAGGTAAATTTCAAAAGTCGGGAACACGTTGATGTGATCCCAGGCAATGCCAGTTAATACCGCGAGATGTGGATATAGAAAATGAAACTTTGGGCATCTGTCGATAACGCTTGCGGGGTATTCATCGCCCTCGCACACAATTACCGGGGCATCAGTAATGTTAACCGACTGGCTAAAACCTTCCAACTTCGCTCCTACCAGGTAGTCGAAAGACTTACCGGTTTTTTTCAACACGTGCATGATCATAGAGGTTGTGGTTGTTTTTCCATGACTTCCGCCGATAACGATCCTTGTTTTGTGCACGCTTTCCTGGTAAATATATTCCGGGAACGAATAGATCTTCAACCCGATTTCACGGGCCCGCAGCAGTTCGGGATTATCCGCTCTTGCATGCATTCCTAAAATAACCGCATCCAGCGCAGGGAGGATTTTTTCAGGAAACCAACCCATTACGTCTGGCAGGAGACCCTCCTCTTTCAGGTTTTCATTGGAGGGCTCGAAAATTTCGTCATCACTCCCCGTTACTATGTAGCCTTTCCGCTTTAAAGCAATTGCCAACTGGTGCATCACGCTACCCCCTATCGCAATAAAATGAACTTGCATAATTACCTTGTTAATGAGGCTTAAAAGTATTCAACGCACGTATATTCACAAAATATTATATTCCTGCCGGTAGCCCGAGCTTGCAAAATCGCGAAATAAGTCGTTTCTTTGAGCCTGATGCTAATCACCTGTTAAGCTGCGTTCATACATAAATACCTCAAAATGAAGTTTAAGTTTCTTCTTATTTTATTAGTTGTCTCCATTTCAATGGCTCTTATGTCATGCGCTTCTTCAAAAAGTGGCTGCAAAGCTACCCAGGGTTATGCTGGTTATGGCCGGTAAACTTTAGGTTTACAAGGCACATGAGGTTATTTTCTTTAATTTTCGTCTATTGGTTTTCCAATAGGAATGACTTTAGTTGTTCATTGCCAACCTTTGCATTGTAATTCTTTAAACATTTTTAATGTAGCGTTGTTGGGTAGCTGTCATATCTTTTATTAATCATACCAGGCATTTAATAGATTCATTATGGAATGGATAATTATGAAGTCTTCCCAGCAGTTGGAGGAGATAAGAGAAAAATCGAAAACAAAGGCCCAGGTCATTTTCAAACATTCAATTCGATGCTCCATCAGCGGCATGGCAAAAAGCAGGCTGGAAAGGA
>JBBPYM010000094.1:0-4412 GCA_038199905.1 Chitinophagales bacterium
GAACCTTCTCTTCAGTTTTTTATCAATGGCGGAACCGTCTTGATCCATGATCAGTTTTTAATGTGGAGTTTGGCAAATTCTTTCTAATATAATGAAATGATTTGACAATTTGCCTGTTTGAGATCCTGGCACAGGCTAATGTTGAAGAAACACAGAGGGCCGCAGAGATAATTTCCTCTGCGGCCCTCTGTGTTTCTTCTCCCGGCTGTTCTCTGTGGTTCAAAAAAATCTAACTAATAAGAACGGTCGGAAACTCCTTCCGTCCCAAATTCAATAGTTACTGGTTAACCAACAATCATTTACCAGTCTTCTTATAGTTTCGTAATTTGGTTGAAATTATAATCTAACCAGGCAATCCCCGTTGTTACGAAAACTACTCCAGAAAATATTTCAGAAGCCGATCACACGTTTTGCAATCAGGGTTTCTTCTTCTCCCAAAAGGGAAACTGTTTTTTCATCTCTTTCTAAATTACTCGAAGATACCAGGGACCCGAATTCGCAGACCGGTGTCATTATCCCGTTTGATATCAATACCGGAAAATTTATTATTTTTTCAGATCAGCACAAGGGTGGTGGTGATTTTGCTGATGACTTCCGTGCCGCCGAGTCTACTTATCTTGCTGCCCTCAAATACTACTATGAGCATGAGTATAGTTTTATTAACCTGGGAGATTGCGAAGAATTGTGGGAGGCAACACCAAAGGTTGCCATTGAAAAAAACAGGCTGACATTATTTGAAGAGGCCAAGTTTTTGCTAAAAGACAGGTACTACCGGGTATTCGGCAACCATGATCTTGAATGGAAATACACTATTCAACAAAACCTCTATCTTAAACCAATTTTTGGTGAAAAATTAAAAGTGTATGAAGCTGTAATGCTTCAAACGACCTATGATAATAAGCAGTTTTCTGTTTTTCTTTCTCACGGCCACCAGGGTGACCTTAAAAGTGATGGAAATGCTTTTAGCAAATGGGTAGTGGCTGCTATATGGACGCCTATTCAGCGTTTCCTGGAAATAAGTCTCGACAGTGTATCGGATTCCTTTGACCTCGTTGATAAGCACAACATCATGATGTACGATTGGAGCGAAACGCAGAAGAATAACATTTTTATCTCCGGCCATACGCATAAACCGGTATTTGCATCCCTGGATCATATTGATCGTTTGCACAAGCAACTTGAAAAAGCCCAGTCCGAAAATAATGTAGTGGCAGTGGCATCCCTTGAAGCCGACCTTAGAAAGCGGGAAGCAGAATACGCCGGCAAGAACCGTGTTAAAACAATGGCGCACCCAAGTTATTTCAATACGGGTTGTTGTTGTTTCAATGATGGAGACATCAGCGGAATCGAAATTTGTGATGGATTTATTCGCCTGGTAAAATGGCATTGCGGCGAGGGAACCACAACCCGCCTGGTTTTAGAAGAATCCCCTTTGTTTTATATTTTTGACCAGTTGTAGAGAGCTGTCAGTGATCGGGTATCAGCTATCAGCTATCAGCTATCAGCTATCAGCCATCGGCTATCAGCCTTCAGCCATGGGAGAGATCCGCTATTCCATAACAAGGAGAAAAGCTGAGAGCCGAATTATATATACCCTGAACAGGTGTGCAATGTAAGAACACCACCAAATACTCCAAAGGTTTTCTGTTCAGAAAATCATCCTTTCTGTTAATTAGAATGTAGTGTTCGTTAACTGGCGGTTCAAACTGCCAGTTTTGCAATACATATTTGCGTACTGATTAACACAAACTTTTTATTATGATAGCGACTAACATTGTCATGGCATCATGGAAAAATTTCAATAATACGTTATTGAAAAGATTGCTCACCAGTATGAGTCATACTATGCAGCCGCTGTACTTGCGTATTCTTTGTAGCTGTTTCTTATTATACCCCGGCCTGGTGCAGGCTGGTGTAATTTATGTAAATCAAGCTGCTGTGGGCGCCAATAATGGAACTAGCTGGGCAGATGGGTTTACAAGCCTATCAACAGCCTTGCTGGTTGCAAAGAGCGGTGATGAAATATGGATAAAAAACGGTGTGTACAAGCCGGTAACCAAATTTGATTTTGATTTAAGTGGCGGCAATGATGAAAGAGAGGCAACCTTCAAGATTCCGTCGGGTGTAGCTTTATATGGAGGTTTTTCAGGGGTAGAGGTAAACCACGAGGAACGTGACTTTGATTTATACACTACCATTTTGAGCGGAGATATCGATAACAATGATTTGAACCTCGTTGCGAATAACATTGCCGAGCATGCAGGCCACATAATTGGTAACAATGTTTATCACGTTATCTATACCGTGAATGTAAATGCCGATACCCGTGTTGATGGAGTAATTATTACAGCTGGCCAAGCGATAACTGCAGGCATTAAAACAAATCCAAACCAGCATGGCGGCGGCTGGTATAATAAGTTGATAAGGCCTGTTTTTGCCAGTAGTCCAACCATTGTAAACACCCTTTTCCAGGGTAACTATGCCGCTTCAGAAGGCGGGGCGATTTATAATACCAACGCCATTAAAGGAGGATCGGTATTATCGTTTATACAGAATTGTAAGGTTATAAGCAATAAATCAGGTGATGCGGGTGGTGCCATCTTTCTGGGTTCTTTTATTGCAGGTAATTACCAGGTTACTATAAAGGGCTGCGATTTTATTTCTAATGAGGCGTTGCTTCATGGAGGGGCCATGTACCTTTATGGAGACCATGCAAAAATTGGTTCCTGCAAATTTATAAACAATAAGGTTACTATCATATCCATGGATGGGCTCAGTTTTGCAGGTTCCGGTGGCGCTGTACAAATGGTAGGTTCCAATCCCGTTTTTAACCGTTGTATGTTTAAGGGAAACAGCTCTACAGGTGTGCCTACCGGACCATACGAAAGCGGGGGAGGCGGGGCAGTTCATATCGGTATAAACGAACAACAAACAACCAAGTTGGGAAAGTCTGAACCGGCGTTTACTGGTTGTGGTTTTTATGACAACTATTCGGGTGGCAATACAACTTCATGGGGTGGCGCTGTTTTACATATTTGTGATGCGGGGCAACTCAGCCCGAAATACATTAACTGCGTTTTTTCCGGTAACCAGGCACAAAATGATGGTGGCGCCATGGCAAACTATACAAGAGTTTTAGCTGCCTTCCCGGGATATACGCCGACATTTGACCTTGCCATTACAAATTGCACTTTTGTAAAAAACCATGCGGGAAAGAAAGGAGGCGGTTATCTATACTGAAGGTTACATTTGGATAACAAAACAAGTAATGAATTGGAGGATTGAAAATTCAATTACCTGGGATAATAGCGCCGGCACCTCGGCTCCCGAAATCTTTAATAACGGGAATAATGTTGTGGTTAACTCCTTAATAAAGGGTTCAGGAGGAAGTGGTGGTGGATGGAAGGTGGCAATTGGTACAGATGGAGGTAATAACATCGACATAAACCCGGCATTTGTAAAAATAATGGATCCCGATGGGGCAGACAATGTTCCTGCAACTGCAGATGATGGGCTAAAGCTGAACGCTTATTCGGCGGCAGCTAATAAAGGGAATAATGCGGCGATGGGGCTCCAGGGAATCAACGTTGATTTTGCATCCGCTGCACGCGTTAAAGGTGGCAAGGTAGATTTGGGTGCCTATGAAAGCCAGCGTTTCACGGGTCCTGGAACTATTACTTCATCTTCATTCAACAATGAAACCGTATCCTCCGCCAAATCTGAAATGCCGGACTTTTCCATTTTCCCAATGCCCGCACATACTCAGTTTACGCTAACGAATGAGAAACTAAATTCCGGTATCTATATAATGAGGTTTTTTAATAGCGCTGGACGATTAGAAAGACAGGAACGAAAAATCCATCAGCTATCAGCTATCAGCCATCAGCTATCAGCTAAGAAGGCCTTATGCTCACCGCATATACACATTAGTCTGCGAATAAATATAAGCAGTTTTTAATTGCCTCAAATAATGAAAACGATGTTTGCGCCAAATCTTAGGGCAGAAACCGATAGCCGATAGCTGATAGCTGATAGCAAGTGCGCCAAAACATAGTTGACTTAGCACGATTCTGATAATTATTTATCTAAATAGATGAATTCGCCCTCCCATGTGAATTTCTTTAAATTTATAATTGTAAAGGTTGACAATTGTGATAGATTATCACTTGACATTTTCACGCCTTCTTCAGCTAATAGAGGACCTTGGTTTGGCAGATGCTTGTGTATCGAACTGCCACTTTCATCTACTATTCTATGCAAGGGCAAATGCGGGTGATCTCTTGATGCTTTTCGGATGTATGAGGAAAGGCCCTTGTATAACTCTCTGCCACTCCCATACCATAACTCACCATTTTATAGGTAACTACTTTCCCCCTGGGAACTAACCGAATAAATTGTAGAAATCGTTCATA
>JBBPYM010000095.1:0-6832 GCA_038199905.1 Chitinophagales bacterium
CGGTTGCAGACGCATACATCGCACCACCGATCGGCGTAAAACCATCGGGTAAAACGCTGTAAATGGCATTTACCCTGGACCGGGTAAAATCATAAGAAGTGATAACCTGCTGTTCTGACAGATCCGCGACAATGTCCCGCTCCAGGTTCTTTTTACAGGAACTAAAAGTTATCATCATGAAAAATATATAAAGAGTAGCTTTCATCTGAATCATTTGATTATTTATAAACTTAAAAACCTAGTTTAACGCCAAAACTTACTGTCCTGATCGATGGGTAACCAACATAACCCTGGGCGGTTTCAGGATCACCATACTCTAACTTATCCCATGAAAACAAGTTGGTGCCATTCGCGAAAACTCGTGCACTGTTAATTTTTACTTTCTTCAAATATTCGTGCGTACAGGTGTAGCCAAGTTCCAGGCTCCTGAGTTTGATAAAATCGCCCTTGTTTTGCCAGAAAGAGGAATAGACAAAATTATTGGCGTTATCCTGCGCCGACAAACGCGGATAGGTTGCAGATTGTGCCGTTTCAGGGGTCCATCTTCCTTCAGCAATGGCGGAAATTTTTCCATTGTTTTGAAAAGCGAAATAACCTAAGCCCGACAAATAAGAGGATCGACCTATCACACCCTGGAAAAGCATCTCCAGGTCGAAACCTTTGTACCTGAAACCAGGGTTTACGCCAATGGTTAGTTCCGGTTGAGTGGTGTTTCCGATGGCAACATTATCGGACACGTCTATCACGCCGTCGCCATTCTGGTCTTTATATTTTATGTCACCGGGTACCACGGTAGTAAAAACCTGTCGCGGACTTGCTGTGATATCCGCGGCATCTTTAAAGAATCCAACTGCTTCCAGACCGAAAGGCTGATCAATAGCCTTGCCCGTACGGCTTTGATAACCGTACTGCTGGATCTCCTCCGACAGGTTTACGATCTTGTTTTTAGCATACCAGGCGCTTGCTTCAATAAAATATTCAAACTCACCTGGAGCCGGTTTGTTGTTGTACCTCAACATCAATTCAAATCCTTTATTTTCCACTTTACCCTGGTTCAGGAATGGAAGATCCATTCCAAAAAAACCGGGTAACGTGCCCCTTGGCGTTACCAGTATGTCATAACGGTTGTTCCTGAAAACATCGAATGATAAGTCAAGCCTGTTAAACAAGGTTGCTTCCAATCCTATATTGAGTTTCTTGTCTTTCTCCCATGTTATGTTGGGATTTGCCAGCCTGCCTTCTTCGAGTGAGCTGGAAGATGTATTGGCAGTGCCAAAGAAGTAGGCAGCAGGATAGCGATAGATCTGGTCGAACATAAAACGGTCACCGCCGATATTATCATTGCCCACCAGTCCGTATGAGCCTTTTAGTTTTAAATAGTTGATGGTACTGTTTCCTTTAAGAAAGTTTTCAGCGGAAGTTACCCAGCCCAGTGAAACGGCAGGGAAAAATCCAAACTGGTTAGCCTTGGGAAAATTCTCGGAGCCCATATAACTGAATGAAAATTCACCGATATATTTTTCATTGTTGGAATACGTGAAGCGCCCGCCGAGCGCGATATGTTTGAATGGATGCTCTTCCCCTTTTATCGTGTAGCTGTCGGAGTTAACAATCACCATCGCATCCACCTGGTGAACATCAAATGTATGGTTGTAATTTATCGATCCCTGGATGGCAAAATTGCGCCATTGATCAGACTGGCTCTCGTCGCCCACCAACGATGTTTGCTGTCCGTATTTCGTGTACACCGTATCACCAGCGGTATTCTTCACGATAGAAAAACGCTCATGCTGCCTCGACTTGATAGAATAATTTTTAAAAAAATTATTGAAAGAAATGCCACCCGAGAGACTCAGCCCTTTAGTGATTACATCCAGGTTTTCAGTAAGCCTGAGCGTGGTCTGCAACGTTCTGCCATTAGAAGAATAGCTGCCATTTTCCAGCATGTCACCAAGCGGGTTTGAACGCAGCGAACTTCCCCCATAACTGCCATTGGGATTACGAACGGGAAAAGCATTAGGTGCGATTGTGGCGAGAGATTGAAATAATGACAGTGTATTATTGCCCACGGGGTTGGTCTTGTCTTCAACAGAGCCGGCCAGGGTCAGGCTGCCGGTCAGCGATTTGGTCAGATTAACATCTACGTTCGTTCTGAAATTATATCTTTTATAATTGCTGGCACTGCTGTTCTCCAACATATCGCCAGATTTCCGCAGCAGACTGTTGTTGCTGATGATGTTTAGTAGTCCAAAATACCGCACTGAATTATCACCACCGCTGAAGTTGAGGTTGTAGTTTGCAATGGGAGATCTTTTTCTCAGTGCTTCATTGTACCAGTTTACGTTTGGGTGAAAATATGGGTCGCTGCCAGACTGGTAGGCTGCCAGGTCATCTGCGGTGTAAACAGGTGCTTTTCCATCATTTACCCGTGCTTCATTGTTCAACTTCGCATAGTCGTAAGCGTTTAAAAATTCTGGCAGACTGGCAGCTTCATTGAAACCACCCTGCGCGCTGAAATTAACAGACAAAGGTTGTTTTTTTCCTCTTTTAGACGTTACGAGTAATACACCGTTGGCGCCGCGGCTTCCATAGATGGCCGTCGCGGCAGCATCTTTTAAAAGCGAGATGGTCTCAATTTCTGCGGGCACCAGTTGTTCAAAGTTGCTTTCAAAGCCGTCTACCATGATCAACGGTTTGCGGCCGGTTCCGAATGTGCCCGTTCCGCGTCCCAGCAATGTGGGAGATTCAAGTCCCGGCTCAGTATTTTGCTGGGATACCGTGAGGCCCGGCAGGCGTGCGTATAAAGTAGTGGCGAGGTTGCTCGTGAATGACTTCTGTAACTTATCGCCCTTCACGGTTGAGATAGCACTGGTAACTTTCCACGCAGGCTGTGTATCGTAACCGATACTTTGCATTTGTGTTCTTTTGATAAGAGAATCCTGGTAATAGCCCTGGGCTTTCACTGTTGACGAGAAGTTTAAAATAAGCAATAGCCCGCAGCAGGTGCCCATGTAATATTTCAATCCCATAACTTTTGTTTAGATAATGAAAAACGTTTTTAATAAGCTTACCATCCCGGGTTTTGTTCCAGGTTGCCTTTTATAACTTCGGTTTTAAGAAAAGGGTGCAGGTACATTTTCTTTGTGAAACTGCGCACCTCGAAAACATAAGGTACATACCTGAACTCGGTGCTGTTGGCTATTTTAGTTATTTTTATTCCCCACATATTGCCAGTCATAATTCCATCTTCTTCTGCAATCTGCCAGCGCATGATATCCCATAAGCGGTTGTCTTCAAAAGCCAGTTCAATGGCACGTTCGTTTCTCACACGCGCGCGGAATTGTTCTTTTGACAACCCTGCCGGAAGATCGGGCATACCTGAGCGGCTCCTTATTTTGTTTACCGCGCTGTATGCTTCGGCAACCGGTCCAACAGCTTCATTTAAGGCCTCAGCATAGCTGAGGTAAGCTTCCGCAAGCCGGTAAATAAAATTGTGTGGTACCGACCTGGTTGCACTTCTAAACGCATCAGGTATAAACTTACGTTGCCAGGCGCCGCCTTTACAGTCTGCCGCATGGGCGCCGCCGACGAACGTTTCAATTTTTGGAAATTCAGGATTCAGGTAAGAGCCATTATACAATACGCTTTGGGCAAAACGGGGATCCAGTTCAGCATACTTCTGGTTAAGGTCATTACCGCCTGCGATGCTCCATGTCTGTGGTGTGCCGTCTTTCTTTTCGTATAATTTTACAAAATTGTGGATGATGCTGGTTCCACCGTATCCACCATAGATACTGGCGGGAAAGATGCCCAACCAGGGGTATTGTGATTTACTCCTGTCGTTCGCGCTCTTGTTTTCCAGGATGATCTCCGCGTTACCAATTGTTTCCCAGACATACTTGTAATTTTTATCAACACCCTTATCAGTAATTAGCGAGATGCCTCCTGCAGGTGCC
This sequence comes from Chitinophagales bacterium, assembly GCA_038199905.1. Taxonomy (GTDB): domain Bacteria; phylum Bacteroidota; class Bacteroidia; order Chitinophagales; family Chitinophagaceae; genus JADCRZ01. The sequence goes on from JBBPYM010000095.1 coordinate 3,957, forward strand.
CAGTCAATGACAGCTTTTGCCGCGTCCGCTGCTTTCTGCCACCTGCCTGCATCGTAGGCGCCGAGGTACACCAGTTTGTTATTCGCCGCACTGCCTAAATAAGGAGTGGCGGTATTAAATTGCGGACTGGCTGCCAGCAAAAGTGTTTTAGCCTTAACCATTAACGCGGCACCTCTTGTAACGCGGCCTCTGAGATCGGAAGTGTACACGTCAGGCAGCGCTGCTATCGCATCGTCACAGTCTTTAAGAATGAAATTCATCACTTCTTCAAAAGTGCTCCTGGGGATGGGATTATTCAGCACGTCCCCTGCTACCAGGCGTTTGTTTACGATCGGCACACCGCCATAACGTTTTAGCATTTCAAAATAGTTCAAGGCGCGCACAAATTTGGCCTCGCCTTTCACTTGCGCGATGTAATCTTTGTCAACGCCAGGTACTTCATCCATTCTTTCCAGCAGTATATTAGCCCTGCGGATTGCCGGCCAGCGACCTGCATACCTGTAATCGAAATACGCGACATTGTCGATGGTCATGCTGCCGCTATTCCAGTTTTGCTGTTCGGCCCAGGAGGCGCCCAGCTCTGCTTCATCGGTTACGCCGGAGCTTGTAAAGCGCCCGCTCAGGGTGCCAGATACCGTGCTATGTAATCCCAGCATAGAATGAATGCCTTCCGTGTACATACCGGTTATAAAGGTTTCCACTTCAACTTTTGAGGAGAAGATCGTATTCTCGGTTACATCAACGCCGGGTGCTTTATCTAAAAAGTTCTCGATATCCTTCTTGCAGGACGACATTAATAGAACAGTAACGCAGCAGCCGCATATTATCAATAACTTTTTCATATGCATCGTTTAGAATTTAATGTTAAGGCCGAAATTGAATGTTTTTGTCAGCGGGTAGGGCTCCCAGTTAGTGCTTGCTACATTGCTTTCCGGGTCTACGCCTGGGAACATACTGCTCCAGGTAACCAGGTTGTTTCCGTTCGCAAAAATGCGCGCTGAGTTGATGCCTGCTCTGGAGAGAATGCCTTTCGTAAATGTATAACCGATCTCGGCGTTTTTTAACCGCACATAACTTGCATCACGCACCCAGAAGGTTGATTGCTGGTAGTTGTGTTTCTGTTGGGTATCACCTTCAGAAAGGTGAGGAAATTCAATAGGCAGGCCTTTATCATACCGTTCCTGCGTCCAGCTCTTTTCCAGGATATAATCAGGAACTCCTGCATCTTCACGGTAACCATAACGGGCATGCCTGGAGTAAGACACGGAAACATTGGAAGAACCCTGGAAGAGAATGGAAAAATCAATCCCTTTAAAATTACCTCCTGCTGAAAGACCGAAGATTTTTTCCGGGAAATTTGAATAACCAATCGGCACAGCGTCATCAGGATCAATGATACCATCACCATTGATGTCTTTGTATTTAATATCGCCAGGTTGAATTTTGTTATTATTCCATTGCGACCTCGGCCTGTTTACGTCATTCACTTCTTCCCAGGTATTGTATAATCCTTCGGCTATCAAACCAAAATTCTGACCAAAGCGTTGCCCCGTGCGGTTCTGGTAACTGAATGTGCGGTTTGGTTCATCCTGGAATTCAATTACATTGTGCGCATAGGTGAAATTGGCTTTTACCCAGTAGTTGAAACCCTTGTAACGGTCATTGTAGCTGATGTCGCCATCAAAACCACTGTTCTTCATTTTGCCGAGGTTATAGGCAGGCAGTGTGGCGCCTACGATAATAGGAACGGTGCCCAAAGATGCAAGGATGTTGTTTCTCTTTTCCTGGAAGAGGTCGGCGGTGATTTTGATCTTGTCTTTCCAGACGGAGATCTCCGCGCCAATATTCGTTTTCCTGGCTCTTTCCCAGGTGAGATCAGGATTACCTATCCTTCCTTCCGTAGATCCCCTGTAAGGGTTTTGATTCACGCCTAAAGTACCAAAGTAATAATAGGCATTTGTGTAGCCATAGGCTGATGGCATGTAAAGGAATCTTGCTCCTCCCACCTGGTCGTTGCCTACTTCACCCATTGAACCGCGAATTTTCAGGTAGGTGACAATGTCGTTCTCGGGAAAAAAAGATTCCTCAGAGGCTACCCATCCCAGTGAGTAAGCCGGGAAAAGACCGAAACGTTTTCCGGGTGCAAAATTCTCTGTTCCGTTATAACCTATGTTGAATTCAGCCAGGTACCTTTTTTGATAATCATACGTTACCCTTCCCACAACACCCTGGTATCCCTGTGGCACGAGGAATGCCAGGTTTGGATCATACAGCTTGGTTTGATTGTATAAAACCATACTGCTGATATTATGTTTACCATAACTTCTTGCATATTCGAAACCAAACTCCGCATACTCACGCCGGTATTTGCTTACGCTTTCATTGTAATAGAAAACAGACTGTGCGCCCTGCGGGATAAATACGACCGAATTATCCGCAAGCCTTTTTGGCATGTAAGCAACCTTCGAATTCGGGAAGATGCCATCCTGTGAATTAAAGTTGGCGTAAGACACCGTAGCATGCGTAGCCAGGCCCTTGGTAACAAAACCCAGGTTGTAGTTCAACCTTACTGAACCATTAAAGTAGTTGCGGAAACCTGTGCTGTAGCCGCTTCTTAATAGTTGATCGATTGGTGTGGTAGCTGTTGCTGCGCCGGGCAGGTAGATCAGCATGCCATCTACCATCCCCGGTGAACTTAATGGATTTCCCTTCGTTGCTAATTCTATGGTTCTGTTGATAACGCTGGTATTGCCTTTGCGTTCTTCGGTTTGAGAAGAGAGGTTAACGTTGGCAGTAAAACCTTTGGCAATATCAAAGTCGAGGTTGGACCGGAAGTTATAACGCCTGTAACGGGGCTGCGCGTTGTATTCTTTTAC
>JBBPYM010000096.1:0-4906 GCA_038199905.1 Chitinophagales bacterium
GATGTTATTTTTATTCATTACCGAGGGAAGTCGGTTTTCAATAAAATCTCTAATCAAATCACCGATGGTTGAAGTAGAATAATTGTTAACAGTATCTATGTCCCTGCTTACAAATCCATTTGTCAGGGTCCATTCTACAGCGTTTCTAATAAGTGTAGCTTCTTCTATAAGTCCGAAATGATCCAGCATCATAGCTGCAGATAATACCGAGCCAATGGGGTTGGCAATATCTTTACCTGCTGCCTGCGGGTATGAACCATGGATGGGTTCAAAAAGCGCTGAGCCGTTACCAACGGATGCTGACGGCAACAAGCCTAGTGAACCGCTGATTACGCTTGCTTCATCGCTGATAATGTCACCAAACATGTTTTCGGTAAGCACTACGTCAAACTGTTTAGGGTTGAGAATGATCTGCATCGCAGCATTATCAACGAACATATAATCTACTGCTACATCTTTGTATGCCGTTGCAAGTCCTTGCACCACTTTTCTCCATAGCCTGGAAGTTTCGAGCACATTGGCCTTATCCACCAGCGTTAGTTTTTTCCTTCTTTTTTGTGCATGTTGAAAAGCGAGATGCGCGATGCGTTCTATTTCCGGTTGGGTGTAGATACATTCGTCTGAAGCCTGTGTCTGATCTTCACTTAATTCTTTTTTGCCAAAGTAAATTCCACCGGTCAGCTCGCGATAAATAATAAAGTCTACACCTTCCAATTGTTTGTTCTTCAATGGAGACAGGTGATGCAAAGCAGGGTAGGTGCTCACGGGGCGGATATTTGCATATAACTGCAGTGCCTTCCGCAATTTCAGCAATCCCTGTTCTGGCCTTACTTTAGCCGTAGGGTCGTTATCATACTTAGGGTGGCCTATTGCTCCAAAAAGTATGGCATCACTTTTAAGGCAGACCTCAATTGTTTGGTCGGGCAAGGGGTTGCCAGTTTTATCGATCGCATCGGCGCCCATCAGACAATAGGTGTATTTGAAAGTATGGCCGAACTGCTGCCCCACTGCATCAAGTATTTTAACTGATTGTTGTGTTACTTCAGGTCCTATTCCGTCTCCCAGTATTACTGCAATGTTTTTGTTCATAAAGCTTGGTTAGTTGTAATATTGTTTTTCGAATTCCGCGATCTCACCTTTAATGCTCAACAGGTAATCGATATCATCATATCCGTTGATCAGGCATGTTTTTTTATAATGGTTAATATCAAAAGTTTCGTTGTCGCTGGTGGCGTCGATGGTAATTGTTTGTGCTTCCAGGTTGATAGTAAGTGTTGAGCCATTATTCAATTCAAAGATCTTTTGCAGAAACTCTTCACTTACCTGAACCGGTATTACCCCATTATTTAATGCGTTGTTTTTGAATATGTCTGCAAAGAAGCTTGACACCACCACGTAGAAACCGTAGTCAAGAATAGACCATGCAGCATGTTCTCTCGATGACCCACACCCGAAGTTTTTGCCAGCCACCAGTATTTCTCCTGTGTAAGCCGGGTTATTTAAAATAAAGTTTTCTTTTGGTGATCCGTCAGTCTCATATCTCCAGTCGCGGAAGAGGTTCTGCCCAAAGCCCAGCCTGGTAGTGGCTTTAAGAAAGCGTGCGGGGATGATCTGATCTGTGTCGATATTCTCCATCGGCATCGGAACAAAAGTTGATTCAATAATATTGATAGCCTTCATAATTGTGTTGATAAATCTTAATAATGAAAATCGCGTACGTCTGTGACAACGCCGGTGATGGCGGCCACAGCGGCAGTCAGAGGACTTGCGAGTAAGGTTCTCGCGCCTGCACCTTGTCTGCCTTCAAAGTTCCGGTTGCTGGTGCTGATACAATACTCACCTGCCGGGATCTTGTCTTCATTCATTCCAAGGCATGCACTGCAGCCTGCCTGGCGGATTGCGAAACCCGCCTCTTCGAATATTTTATCAAGACCTTCTTCCTGTACCTGCCTGGCCACCTGTTGGGAGCCCGGAACGATCATCACCTGTACACTCGGATTTTTCTTTTTTCCTTTTATTACTGAAGCAACCAGTCTTAGATCTTCAATTCTTGCATTGGTGCAGCTTCCGATAAATACATGCTGAACCGGCATCCCTAGTAATTGTTTGCCGGGTTCGAGGCCCATATACTGTAAAGCTTTTACGATATTTTTTCTTTCTCCTTCGTCGGGTATGGTATCAGTAACAGGGATCATGCCGTTAATCGCTATGCCCAGTCCAGGGTTGGTACCGTAGGTGATCATCGGCTGAATTTCGGAAGCATTTATGTTGATCTCGTGATCAAAAACAGCGCCGTCATCAGTTTGAAGTTCTTTCCATTCTGCCAGTTTCAAATTCCATCTTTCACCTGAGGGAGCAAACTGGCGGCCTTTGATGTATTCAAATGTTATATCATCCGGGGCTATCATACCGGCGCGTGCGCCCATTTCAATGCTCATGTTGCAGATGGTCATCCTGGCCTCCATACTTAGGCGGCGGATGGCAGATCCAGCGTATTCTACCGCGTAGCCGGTGGCCCCGCTTGCGCTGATCTGGGCAATTATATGAAGGATGATATCTTTGGAAACAACTCCTTTATTCAGCTCTCCTTCAATATTTATGCGCATGAGTTTTGGCTTTGTTTGCATCAGGCACTGGGAGGCGAACACCATTTCCACCTCGCTTGTACCAATGCCAAAAGCTATACATCCGAATGCCCCATGGGTAGATGTATGACTATCACCACAAACTATTGTCATCCCTGGCTGCGTGATGCCCAGTTCAGGGCCGATGATGTGCACAATGCCCTGGAATGGATGTCCAAGACCATACAAAGCGATATCATGGCGGGCGCAATTGTCTTTTAATTGCTGAACCTGTATCCTGGATAATTCGTCTTTGATTGGCAGATGTTGGTTAATTGTAGGCACATTATGGTCGGCGGTAGCAACCGTATTTTGCGGTCGCCATACTTGAAGCCCTCTTTTTTCAATACCGTTAAAAGCCTGCGGTGACGTTACCTCGTGTATAAAATGTTTATCAATATATAATACGGCAGGCCCACCTGCTATTGTTTTTATCACATGTTTATACCAGATCTTATCAAATAGTGTTTTCGGCATAACTTATATTAAAAAGCAAGAGATCGATGATTGGTGATCTCTCTTATTATTATTTAATTATTATTGAAGGAGAACAATTAGCATTGTGTCCCGCCATATCAAATGAGAGAGAGACTTGATGACCTTTGTTCATTATCTGCCTGATATTTTATTGCAAGCTGGTGCAGGTCTGCTTCTTCCACTTCTTTTTTGTCGTCGGCAACCTGTAAAAAGCGTACGTATAAAACATCTACATCATTCCTGTTATATTGGTACCCTAGTTTTTGAAAGCGGTATGCGAGGGCACTTCTGCCACTTCTCGCCGTTAGTACAATTTTGCTGGCATCGGCGCCCACATCTTCAGGGTTTATGATTTCGTAGGTGTCTGCATCTTTCAAAAACCCATCCTGGTGAATACCGGAAGAATGTGAAAAGGCGTTAGCACCTACAATGGCCTTATTGGGTTGAACCGGCACTCTCATTGTGTCAGCAACCAGCCTGCTGATAGGGTTAAGTTTTTGGATATTGATGTCTGTGTATAGGTTCAGGTCTTTATGTTTTTTCATCACCATCACTACTTCTTCCAGCGAAGTATTGCCTGCCCTTTCGCCAAGGCCATTAATTGTGCACTCGATCTGCCGGGCACCGTTGATAACGCCCGAGATGGAGTTAGCGGTTGCGAGGCCGAGGTCGTCATGACAATGACAGCTAATAACTGCTTTGTTGATATTGGAAACATGATTAACCAACCAGGCAATCTTTTCACCATACTGATGCGGCAGACAGAATCCTGTAGTGTCAGGGATGTTAACAGTGGTTGCACCCGCGCCGATAACGGCTTCTATAACCTTCGCGAGGAACTCATTATCAGTACGGCCGGCATCTTCTGCATAAAATTCCACGTCATCAGTAAAGTTTCTCGCCCATTTCACGCACTGGATGGCTCTTTGAAGAATATCTTCCTTGTTAGAATTGAACTTACCAAGAATATGAAAGTCTGACGTGCCTATACCTGTATGAATCCTTGGGCGCGCAGCGAATTTCAGTGCCTCCGCAGCTACTTCAATATCTTTTTTTACGGCCCTGCTAAGCGCGCAAACCGTAGTATTTTTGATAAGTTTTGAAATTTCAGTAACTGACTCGAAATCTCCAGGGCTGGAAATGGGAAAGCCTGCTTCGATAATGTCTACTCCCAGTAGTTCCAGTTGCAGGGCTAATTCCAGCTTTTCAGTGGCATTGAGCTTACAGCCGGGAACTTGTTCACCATCCCTGAGTGTGGTATCGAATATAAAGACTTTGTTGCCGGACATAAATAAATTTGAGTGTTTAAAGTGCGCAGATTGTTGCCTTTATAAGCGGCAATAACAGCGCGCGTTTTCGAAATTACCTTTGTATAACTCGGTAATCAAATTAATATTGTATTGATTTTACATGTTTGAAACTGCAGAATTCTTTTGAAAACCTTTGCTGGTACTACATTTCACGAAAAATAATTACGATGCCCAACAGATCCACAGATTCATTGTTTCAATTGATAAAGTCGATGGAGAAGTCGGAAAAACGCAATTTCAAGCTATATGTAAAAAGAAATTCAGCTACCGTAGATCTTAAAATCATTCACCTGTTCGACGCGTTGGATAAAATGACTGATTACGATGAAGAGACCCTATTGCGCAAGAATAGTTCTATTAAAAAGCAACAGCTTTCCAATATAAAGGCGCATTTATACCGCCAAATCCTCTCAAGTCTTCGCTTACTAGACAATGACGACAATATAGACATTCAGCTCCATGAACAGATGGATCATGCACGAATACTTTATAATA
>JBBPYM010000097.1:0-4699 GCA_038199905.1 Chitinophagales bacterium
ATGCGCCGGCATAGCCGCATCCCCCCATACCCCAGTTCCACCTGAAATGATATTTCTTGCAAGTTTATCCTGGGCACCTGCATCTTTGCGATATTTTTCACCAACACTGATGAAAGCGGGTCCCAAAGATTTTGTGCTGATATTATGACAAGCCTTACAGTCGCTTTTATTAATGATGTTCTGGGCGCCGGCGAAACGAACGGATGCATCCACACTCCGTTGTTTAGCAGCAATCACCGTCATGTCGTAGCCTTCCGACAGGTAATCGATCGTCACTCCCACTTTTGATGCGGGTATCTTTTTGTTCTCCAGGCTTCCGTCTTCCTTATCATTTACCAAAACCGAATATTTAACCTGTTCGCCGGGAATAAAAAAGCTTTTGTTGCTTCCATGGAAATCGAAGTTCACAACCGGTTGTTCATTACCAGCAGTCAGTTGCAGCGATTTACTGTTTTTAGCTCCTTTGGTATCGCTTACTATAAGTGTGGCCGTATAAACCCCGGGTGTTGAGATTGTGACTAACGGGTCTGCTTCCCTAAAGATCATGGGTGCCGTTGTTTTGGAGGTAAGTTTCCATTCATAACTAAGTTTATCCTTGTCGTAATCCGCCGTACCTGCTGAAGAAAGCTGGACTTTAAAAGGCAGCGCGCCGCCCTTTTTGTCAGCAGATACTTGTACCACTGGCTTGCGGTTACCTGCATTGTATTCGATCTTAACAAGCTGAGCTTCGGGGTTGTCGGCAAAATATCCATTGCCATATTCAAGAATATACAGATCCCCGTCGGGACCAAAATCCATATCTATCGGTCCGCGGAATATCTCGTTTGGCAGGAATCTTTCCATAGACTTATAAGAACCGTTTTCTTCCAGGCTGATCACATTTATCCAACCTCTTGCCCAGTCGGTCACAAACCACTTCCCTTCATAATAGGAAGGGAAGGGACGTTTAGGGCTTTTGAAATCAGCGCGGTGAAAGAAAGGCCCCCCGGTGGCACTCCTGCTGCCGCTGCCAAGTAGTGGAAATTCATTTGATACACCATAGGGATACCAAATCAATGAGGGCTGCGAGGGAGGCAAAACCGTTAAACCCGTATTATTGGGCGACCTGTTCACCGGGCGAGCTGTATCATAACGGTCACCTGATTTACCGGTAGCAAAATCATAATACCAGTAAGCCTGGTTGTTGCTTTCAACATAAGGCCAGCCATAATTGCCTGCCTGTTTTGCCTGGTTAAACTCATCAAATGCTTTTGGTCCGCGGCCAACGGTATCATTGGCACCATCCGGCCCCACTTCACCCCAATACAGCCAACCAGTTTTACTATCAATCGCCAACCTCCATGGATTGCGGTTACCCATGGTATAGATTTCAGGTCGCGTTTTTGACGTGCCCGGCGGGAAAAGGTTACCCGGCGGTACGGTATACGTGCCGTTGGGCTCGGGATGGATGCGCAATATCTTACCGCGCAGGTCATTGGTATTGCCGGAAGATTTTTGCGCGTCCCTCGGCGACTGTCCAGGTCGTTCGTCAATAGGTGTGAACCCACTGGATGACCTGGAGAAAGTGTTATCTCCCGTAGAAAGAAATAAATTTCCTTTGGCATCAAACAACATCCCGCCACCAACATGACAGCATTCCTCGCGCTGAACTACTACATCCAGCAAAATTTTTTTTGTATTTTCTACCAGCACATTTCCCCTTAACTCATACCGGACCAGGATATTCTTAGGATCTCCGCCATATGGCGAATAGTATAAATATATCCAGTGGTTCTGGTCGTAATTGGGATCCAGTATTACTCCCTGCAATCCATCTTCTGCTTCGCTTACTGCTCCCTGTTTGCTTACGTATTTTGTGCTTACCGGTATTTGTGCGATGATGGTTACCTTACCTGTAACTGGGTTATACATCTTTAATTTTCCCTTTCTTTCGGCAAACAAAACGCGGCCATCTTTCAACAGCTCAAACTGCATGGGCTCTTCCAGTTTCTGCGCCAGCACTACCTTGGTGAACCTGTTCTGTTCAGTATCCATGAGCGCCCCGGCTAAGACGGATGATGATATGTTTCCTGTCTTCTTAAAAGAGATAAACACAAGGGCAAGCAGCACAGAACCGGAAAGTATAATACGGAAAAACATATTCTAATAATTGATTTTAACAGGGAACAGCCAGCTACGACAATATAAAAGAAGAACCATCAAAAATTCGTACCTCTTGCTGGCTTTGTGTCTTCGTGGCAAAAAAAACGGTCAGCAACATTACCAGTCATCCGTTCGGAAAGAAGACGCAGGCAGTCCTTCATTGTTATAAAGATCACCCATTACCCAGTCTTTAAATGCATAACGTACAGCAACAGGCTCTTTTACATTTTCACTTTGTACTGTAATGCCACCGGCAACGATCTTTGCGATAGCAGGATAAAATATGCTGTCTGCTCCGGCAATTTCAAAGGTCGACAGATCTTTACCGTTAGCGGTAAGGCCATTATCAGCATTGGTAAATTGAATGGTTATTTTATCACCATCTTTTTTCATTGACTTATACACAGGTCCGGAAAAAGTGACGCCATTTTTGTGATAGGTTTTCGCAAGCGCCAGGTATAACAACCTTTTACTTACCGCAGTTTTATCAGGAGGATGGATGCCGCGTTGCGTACCTACGTCCATTGTTACGGCCATACCTGCATTGGGTATGCTGGAGGCAGCAGCAAGCTGCGACTCTCTCTGGTAGGCCGACCTGCGGGCAGTATCCGCACCGTACGCATAGGGAGCAATCTGCACATAAAAAAATGAAAGGCTGTCATTTTCCCATAACTTCCGCCATCCACTAACCATAGACTGCATTAACTTTTCATAGATAGCATAGTTAGCCACATTTGATTCTCCCTGGTACCATAAAAATCCTTTTAAACCATAACCCACCAATGGATTGATCATGGCATTATACAGGCTTGTTGGTACATTGGGCTGTAATTTCGCCGTATCTCCCGGCACCGGTATTTTCATTTGCGGAAAATCCTTCAGGCTGCTTTCATTCATCCATGCCTGGATGGGCGTTCCACCCCAATATGTGCCGATAACTCCTACAGGTACTTTAAGTTGTTCCTGTAACATTTGTGCAAACTGGAAACCAACGGCACTGAACTCCTTTGCCGTTGCTGCGTTCGATTCCTCCCAGCTCCCCTTTGCGCTGTCGAGCGGTACTCGTGAAACAGCTTTTTTCAAAATAAACATTCTTAATCGGGGATTCTCCGCATTTACAGCAATCTCATTTGAATTCATCACTGGCTGATTTCGAAAACCTTTAACAGGCATCTCCATATTGGATTGGCCGGAACATAACCATACTTCTCCGATGAGGATGTTTTTCAATGTAGATAACTCGCCATCTGAAAATGTTATAGTGTAAGGACCGCCTGCCGCAGGGGTACTAACATACAGGTTCCACTTGCCATAAGTATCGGCTTTTGTTTTGTATGATTTTTTATTCCAGGATGTCACCACGGTAACTATCCCGCCCTTTGAAGCAGTGCCCCATAAAGGCACATTGCTTTCACGCTGCAACACCATATTATCACCGATAATAGTCGGGAAGCCAACCTTACAGATTCCGCTAAGAGAAGTTAGCATACAAGTAACCAGGAAGAGCCATTTTAATCTTTGCATTGTTATTTAATATTGAAATAGCTATCAGCCTTCAGCTATCAGCTGTCAGCCCAGCTATCGTTTTATGAAATTTAAACCCGGAATTTTTCTAAACAAATTAAAGAATTCTTGTGTCCAAACAGCTGACGGCTGATTGCCGATAGCTAACAGCTAGTCAGAATTACTTACAAAAGCAATCCTCCTGCTATCAGGAGACCATGATGGAGTATTGATTGTTCCCTGCCCACCATAAACATACGCGATCACCGTTGGCTGTTTTCCATTTACAGGAAGCATGCGCAAGTAAACATGTTTGTAAAAAGGGTGTTCATCCGGTTTAATGTCTTTTGTAAAAGAAAGGAAGACGATCCACTTGCCATCTGGCGAAATATGAGGAAACCAATTATTGTATTCATCATCGGTTATTTGCTCCTGGCTGCTGCCATCAGCTTTCATGCGCCATAACTGCATTGTACCAGACCGCACAGAATTAAAATAAATAAACTTACCATCAGGACTGTATTCTGGGCCATCATCCAGCCCTGGTGACGTAGTTAATCTTAGTTCTTCACCACCATTTACAGGTACCCGGTAAATATCAAAATCATTGTTTCGCTGTCCTGTAAACACAAGGTATTTGCCATCAGGCGACCATCCATGGAGGTATGACGGCCCTGTAGGGGTAACCTGTTTGGGTTTGCCACCTTCAATGGGTACCGTAAAAACCAATGAACCATTTTTTGAGTCAGCGCCCGAAGAACTTAGCCCCAGCATCTTTCCATTGAAAGAAATCACATGATCATTGTTATTTTTTATGACCGATTCGGTATTTACTACCTGCGACAGGTTTTTATTCAGGTCGTAACGATAGATCAACCCCTTACTGTTATAAATTAGCGACTTGCCATCTTGTGTCCAGTTAGGAGCCTGTAAAGATTCTGGCGAGTTGTAAATCAACTGGCGTGTACCTGTATTAACATCCATCAATTCGATATTACTTCCCAGGTATTCACGGTATGGCATAAAACCTTCTCTTGTTGGTATGATGATACGC
>JBBPYM010000098.1:0-4169 GCA_038199905.1 Chitinophagales bacterium
AAATATACATGGAAAAATAAAAGGTCAATTGCGTTACCAGTATATCGCTGATTTTGAAACTGAATAAAAAAAGAAATCCGAGCAAGGCAGAAAAGATCATGGTGCCAATTGTCGCTCCAGAAATTGCCTTCTCCGTTTTTCTTTGCCTGGTCTGGTGAAATGTATTAGGGCGCCTGTCATCTATCATCAACTTGGCAGTTAGGATTATTTCAAGATGCCTGGTATCTACGCCAATCTTTCGGTACAATGATGATGGAAGCAGGGCAAACCACAGTAAAGATTTGTTGAGAAAGTTCATGGCTGAAAGATGAAGTATAAAAACAGGAATTAGAAGTGATTCTTTTTCTCAAATAATTTAACAAGCTGGTCTGCTTTAAGACTGGGAGATTCGGCAGCCGTGAGTTCTGAAAAAATCCTTTCTAAACTGTTGTTACCACGTTGTTGCTGAAGTTCTTCAAAGCTTCCGTTGGCAATAACCTGCCCCTCATTTATCAGTACTATCCGATCGCTTACTTTTTCAACGATATCCATCATGTGGCTGCAGTAAAAGATGGTCTTTCCTTCCCTGGCTAGATTGCTGATGAGTTCTTTAACAATGATAACACTGTTGGCATCGAGTCCGCTCAAGGGCTCGTCCAGGATAATGATTTCCGGGTTGTGTATGATGCCTGATGCGATCAGCACTTTCTGTTTCATGCCTTTGCTGAAACTATCCATGCGCTGGTGTATATTTCCTTCCATGTCAAAAGCGGTTAGTATGCCCGTTATGCGTTCGTCAATTAACTCATGGGGCATATCATACAATTGACCAATAAAGCCAAGAAATTCCGCAGGGGTAAGCACTTCATACAATTCTGCGAGCTCAGGAATGTAACCTGTAATGCTTTTTACTTTGGTTGGTTCTTCTTTGAGATCCATCCCTTTAACTGTTACGGTTCCTTCATAATCACTTATCAGCCCGCAAAGGATTTTAACTGTGGTGCTTTTTCCTGCACCGTTTGGACCGATATACCCAATTATTTGTCCAGGGTAAATATCCAGATCTATTCCTTTTAATACCTGTTTATTTCCGTAGTTCTTATAGAGGTTCCTGATGCTGATGATTGGGCTCATAACGTTTCTAAATCTGGTGGTACCGGCAATTTAGCGCAAAATAATGAGCGTTACTTTGCAATCAAACACTAATCGGGGCGTTTGATATTTAGTTCTCATTGGTTAGCGATGGTGTTTAAGATTCAAATCAATAAGTGACCTGACTAAGATCATGTTTACTGCCCACGGAAGTCAAACAAATACGGTTGAGTCGGATTTACTTTTATGAGGCAATCACGAAGAAAAAATCCAAGTCCATGAAAAACTTTATCGAATTAAAAACTAACTCAATACACCCTATTTACACTCCAAACGGATGGGTTTATTTGTTGATGCCTGTTTCGGTAGTGGAATGTTTCATCTTTTACCTTGATCCGGCGGATGAAGAAGGTGGCTCTTTCCAGGAAACCACTCTTTGTTTGAATTAATTTCGCGGCTGATTCAGCATTAGGCACTTGCTAATTTCCGTAGCTTTTTTGTTAGCGGAAGTGGCTCCCCGACCTGTTCCTTCCATGTTTAAATTTTCTGGGCTGGTATTCCGGGGTGGGCCCGAATTGTTGCGGCACAGATGCTTTTGGAACAGGCTGTCCCAATAACTCTTCAATAGCCAGGAACTTATTTTGCTCTTTATCGCCCACAAAAGTATAAGCCAGCCCATCAGTTTCCGCCCTTGCGGTACGACCAATGCGATGAATATAATCTTCACCATCATTCGGCACATCATAATTAATTACCAGGTCAATATCTTCAATATCAATTCCCCTGGAGAGGATATCTGTGGCCACGAGGATTTTGAGTCTCCTGCTTTTGAAATCAAGCATGACCTGTTCCCTGGCTGGTTGCTCAAGGTCGGAATGTATCTGTTCAATGGAAAATCCCGACTTCTTTAACTCATTACTCAGTTGTTTTACATTGTTTTTGCGGGAGCAAAATATAAGAACGGATTTAAAGTCTTTAAGTTTAAGGAGGTACTTTACCAGTGCCACTTTTTGTTGATCATAAACGATAAAAGCCTGCTGAACGATTCTTGCAGGCGGTTTGGAAATGGAAATATTTATTTCTTCAGGGTTGAATAATATTTTTCTCGCAAGATCCCTGATTTTTGAGGGCATCGTGGCGGAGAAGAGTAGATTTTGCCTTTGAGAAGGGAGGAAGGAAATTATTTTCATGATATCATCATAAAAACCCATATCAAGCATCCTGTCTGCCTCATCTAAAACCAGGTATTGAAGACCTTTTATTTTAACATAGCCCTGGTTAAGATGGCTTATCATTCTACCGGGCGTACAGATTACAATATCGGCTCCTTTTGATAAGGCGCGTTTTTCTGTTGAAAAAGATTCGCCGTCACCACCACCATAAACCGGGATGGAACTCACGGGCGTAAAATAGGACAGTCCTTCCAGGTTTTGGGCTATTTGAACTGCCAGCTCGCGCGTTGGAACAATTACCAGTGCGTTAATGCTGTGGTCGTCTTGCTTCTCGCTGATTATTTTATGGATAATTGGCAGCAGGTAGGCGGCCGTTTTGCCTGTTCCGGTTTGAGCAGAAGCTATGATGTCTTTTCCGGCTATAACAAGGGGGATGACTTTCTCCTGCACGGGGGTGGCGGTTTCATAATTAATGGCTTCAATCCCTTCCATCAATCGTTCGTCAAAACCAAATTCTTTAAAATTCAAAATTTCTAGGTTGTTTTATAATTGTAAAAGTAAGTTTAAAATCGTAATAAGAATGGCCAGTGTGAAACCCAGCCGTTTATCCGAATAAAACTCTCCAACTTTGTCAATGTTGGGGAACTATTGGCCAGCCCTATTGTGGAGTATCGTTGATTGCCGGAGGTGAAATGAACGGAAGTTGAAGGACCGCTGCGCATATTTATAAAAACAAACCCAGATAAGGAGATGCGTCGTTAGACCACCCTATCTGAGTCAATAATTTTTGGGATCGCAAGAAACAACAGCAAACATTTACTATTGTGCTTCCATTTCCTGGAGAACCTCTGCAGGCTGAGGCGTACAGTTTTTAATGCTAAGTTGAAACTTGGTATTAAGCGTTATCTGATAATCATTGTCGCTTAATATTGTTTTCATAATACCGTCTTGCTGAATAACTGCTGCAAGATCTGAAGCTAAAGGCGAACCGCTGATCACATTTGTAACCCGTCCTTTAGAAAACTCGATGGTAAATTTGTAACCTGCTTTGCGACCACTACCCGCTCTCTCAAAATCAATTCGGTTAAGATCAAGTGTTTGATCAGAAGCCGCAGATCTTTTTAGAAGGATCTTAATAATAGGCAGGTATTTGTTCCAGATGTGCGTATACATATAATAATTTTTAATTTTTAGGAACTGGTGTTTTCCAGTAAACTAAGTCTAAAGGCTCAATCAGGGGATAAGAAAATGCATCTGTGGCTAAAACTTTATAGCAAATGCATAGAGCACGAAAATACGAAAAATAGTGGAAAAGTATTGAAAACAGTTTTATTTTAGGATTCCTTTAAAAGACTATTGTGATGGCATATGCTTTGCAATTATGAGAATAGCGTCTTTATGAAACTTATCCAATGGTATGAAACTCCACCAATTTTAAAGGAATTGTAGTCAGGTACAGGAGGGTTTACGTTAGAAAGGGCCAATCAAATGGCATTAACAAACAGACGAATAGCTGAAAAGCTGTAACAAATTAAAAATAATGTACCTGTAAAGGAGTATAATAAAAGCTCTTGCTGAATGGCAAAGGCTTTTATTTTTTTGCCCATTCTACAAAAAATGCTTAAAATACTCTGCTCAATAGCCGGGAGGACCATCATTTCGCTTTTAATCAACTATCGGCAAGATTCTCCACAAGATGTGTTATGATTTTTGCCGTAGTCTAATAAATGCAGATCAGACGAAAGTACCGTTACTGTCATTGCTTTCATTGACCGGAAAACACTTTGAAGAGATCACAAGAATCATCTTATTCCCCGCATTTCAATATCTTGTTTTGCCTTTATACCTGTCAGAGTTGTAAAAACTAACATACTTTAGTTCTAATTATTATTGAAAACTTACAATATGAAATCAATAAAGAGGAGT
>JBBPYM010000099.1:0-3016 GCA_038199905.1 Chitinophagales bacterium
CGGTGGTTTGAAAGTGACCTGCTCCGTTACTCCGCATCATTTGTTTTTTTGTGATGAGGACCTGTACGACTACGACACAAACCTGAAAGTAAATCCACCTGCGATGGCCGCGGCGGAGCCTGATTCCAGTGACTCTTTGTATTCATACCCTGGGTCACAAAAGTTAGCGAACAGGTCTATCCATCCAGGCGAAACATGCAGGCCGGGAAGGTCTATGATGGTATCTGCTTCTTCTGTGATAGCGGGGTGAATATTCTGGATAATACCCTTATCGATGAATATATCCTGCTTTGTGAGGTGAAAAGGGGATGCTGGATCAATAATCGTAACCTGTCGGAGTAGTATCTTCATTGAAATTGATGAGCGCGAAGATAAGAGTTGTTCATTGAATTTTTTAAAATTCAGATTTTGATCTACATTTACCGCCGTTTAATACCGTCGTTGGTAACAGCGGTGGCAAAGTCGGGGCGTAGCGCAGCCCGGTAGCGCACTAGCATGGGGTGTTAGGGGTCGCTGGTTCGAATCCAGTCGCCCCGACTTTACAGGACAAGCTGGAATTTGTTTCCACTTGTCCTGTTTTTATTCCAGGTAGGCCATTGCCCATACTATAAATTATCCCAACTTAGTTGAGTCGAATTGTCAGGGCTGAACGTACCTCAAAGGACTTTGTTCGGGGTATATCGATAGTCAAGTGAGGACCATTTCACGATTTCTCACCCTTACTCGTTCATGTTTTGTAAAACACTTCATGGCATTTATTGTGGGTATCAGGCATTTCTTTACTTTGAAGATTGAAAAATTTCTCATTATGATTTCAGGTACTAACTGACATAGTTTACAATGGTTCATTTAAAATACTTCATCATTTTTTTGGCGACTTCATCTGTATTCCCATCAAAACGATGCCCCCCTGGTAAGATTTCATTTGTGTAATTTTTTAGGTTAATATTTTTTATGGGAAAGTCTGTTTCATCACTGCCAAAAAGTGTAATAGTTTTCTGAGCGGTCATTTTGTTGATTTCTGCAACCACGTCCATGCTTCTTGGTGTGTTTCCATCCAACATATCAGACCAGTGTATCTCAAAATCAGTAGAAAGTGAAGGCGATATCAATATCACACTTATAATTTTTTCCCTGATAGTATCCTGCAACCTGTTTACAATAAATGGCATTACATCTGCCCCAAAAGAATATCCTGCAAAAATCAATTGCTTATTTTTCCTGCTATTGAGTTTCCTTGTTAAATAGGCAGTAATATCTGTCACCGTTTGCCCAGGTGTTCTTTTGTTCCAGAAATAGGATTTGGCATTGATGGAGCTTACCGCATACCCGGCTTTACTTATTGCCGTACACAAATCTGTTGAAAATTTGTTATTCCCACCATCGCCGGTAATGTAAAGTACAAGAGGCTTTTCTTTTGCAGAGATCCATTCTCTTACGGGAAATCTATTTACCTGTGCGCAAGCTACCACAGCAGACAACAGTATCAACAGGTTTATAAATATTTTCTTTATCATGGTTTCATTACTTTATTTAATGCCGACGGCAATTGCAAAAGATCAAAATCATTATCGTACACCAGGTATTTGTTCTCCCACAATGTTGCATACTTTTCTTTAAAGAGCCGTAACCCTTTGTAATGATTAAACCGTTTTATCTTTTCTGACGCCAATTTAATAATTCGTTCTGCGGTACTACCAGGTTGTGTGATACCCGTCATGGGAACCATACCGAGATTGAGGTATAGCTTTTTATTTTCTCTGCCGTATTCAATCAGCTTAATAATTAAGGCATCCATGGCTGCCGGGGGTGCATCGCTGGTTTTGCGTATGAGGTCGTACGTACATTCATCTTCCGCATAATCAGGAATGATGTTAAGAAAGGCGCATATATTTCCGGCCTCATCAGCATGTGTTATCATATCCTGCTGCTGCATTTCATTTTGATCAAACATCCCCTGCGAAAAAATACGTTCCTCCTTATCAAATTCTTTCAACCATTCATCGGATACTCTTCTTAATGCAAATAGAAAGTCTATAGTTTGGGGTGATGTATGAATAGTAACCGAATATCCTTTTTTATCCAAACCGTTTAACCCGTTCCTTAATGATTTTTTATCCTTCCCTTCCAGTGAAAAGCTATTAATATCTAGTATTGCTTCCTGTCCGATCATCAGCTTTTTCTTTTTTAACTGGTTAAACCATGGGATACTATTTTCATGTACCCGGTAAAATGCAGGTTTTAAGCCCATCTTACGGCACTGGTGGTCAAACTCACGTAACACGTCCATCTTATCCTCCTCTGCACAAACAGGCTCATCCAATGCGATAGCAAATCCACCCGCAATGCGGTAAGCAACAAAAGCTTCATGAACGTCAGAAAAAAAATACAACTTATCTTTCGATAGTTTAAAATAATCTACCGGCGAACTACCAAACTGGCTCAACAAAAATCTGGCCTTTTCAAATTGTGTTTCATTGCCTTTATGCAATTTTATAGCTGGCTTAACAAGTGTGAACACCAAAAATCCCCATGTTAAGATCCCTGATGTTCTGATAAGCCAGATAAATTCTTTACCAAACCTTGTTACGGGGTGTAGCGTACTATCTTCTACCAGCAGAAAGCTTTTGAAAGTGTGCACTAAAGATTGCTGCCACGTAAAATTAATCCCAAAATGTTTTACATCTATATAGTAAAAGCTTATGAACCCGAACAGCGAAACCGCGGCAAAACTAATACCTGCGGTTTTCAATCCCGCCTTCATCCGTTTATTGCTGCTGCGAATTCGGTACTGGGAGGCTGTACTAATTAAAACAATAAAAGTAATGGCGGCAGTAATGAAAAGAAAAGCACCCTACTCGTTATTATACGTAGCTTTTATTATTGAGCGAGTAAACACATATTTATTCTTTTTGTTTGATTTGTACCTCTTAGCACCCGTGCCGTCTTAACACCAGGGAAATGAAATGAACTCACTTTTCTAAATTGCAAGGCATCAGGGCATCCAGTACGCTCA
>JBBPYM010000100.1:0-5455 GCA_038199905.1 Chitinophagales bacterium
ACGACAAAAACTCCGTTTCAACCCGCGATGACCGGGTTATTTAGCTGACGGCTGATAGCTGATAGCTGACAGCTATTCCTGTATACTTTCGTCCTCCACATTCGCCATTATCTGGGCGGTGATTTTCTTTAGTGGATTTTTGTGGTTTTCGGCATATTCAATTCTACCACGGTAAATGTCAATGCACTGGAAAATTGAATTAATAAAGGAAGAGGCATCTGCTTTGTTTGTTCCGGCGATATCGAAAGCAGTACCATGATCGGGCGATGTGCGTACCACGGGCAATCCGGCAGTATAATTCGCTCCTTCACCAAGCGAAAGAGACTTGAATGGTATCAGCCCCTGGTCATGGTACATTGCCAGTACAGCGTCAAAATTTTCGTACTGTCCGCGCGCGAAAAATGCATCAGCACTGTACGGACCCATAACGATGGCATTGTTATTTTCTTTAAAATCCCTTATACATGGCTTTATAATATTATCTTCTTCTTTTCCTATCAGCCCTTCATCACCTGCATGAGGGTTCAGGCTTAAAACGGCTATTTTAGGCTTGTTTATGCCGAAATCCCGGATGAGACAGTCTTTTAATATAGACAGCTTTGAGTAGATGGCGTCGAAGGTAATATGAGGGGCTATTTCATTAACACCAACATGTTCGGTAACTAAACCAACCCGCATATTCTCGGAAATCATCAACATCAATACATCCTTCACTCCAAAAAAATGCCTCAGGAAGGGCGTGTGGCCGGTGAAATTAAACTCTTCAGACTGCACATTTTTTTTATGGATAGGCGCAGTAACAAGTCCATGAATCTTTTTCTCTTTCAGTGCGGT
Organism: Chitinophagales bacterium; assembly: GCA_038199905.1. Taxonomy (GTDB): domain Bacteria; phylum Bacteroidota; class Bacteroidia; order Chitinophagales; family Chitinophagaceae; genus JADCRZ01. The sequence goes on from JBBPYM010000100.1 coordinate 835, forward strand.
GGTGGCGGCAACAAGTGATTTAATTGCATATTTTCCACCGATATCTGTTAACTGGCCGGGGATAATGGCAACATCTTCCTCCCAGCAATTAAATAAATTCACCTGCCGGGCGTTGATTTTGGTAAAATCCTTGATATTTTGAAAGCTGAAATTACTGTCGGGCATTGATTTCTTGTAGAAGTTAATTGCTTTAGTGGAAGCAAAAACCAACGGTGTGCACAGTTCAAGAATGCGCTGATCAGATACCGTTTTAATGATCAATTCTATACCAATGCCGTTAAGATCTCCGCAGGAGATACCTATTACAGGTTTTGGAAGATCAATTAAAGGCTGATTCATCGTTTATAAATGTTAAGTAAAAACTTAAAATTACGATTTCTGTCGACAGCAGCCAAGAAGCATAAGTAGTTTAAATGCTGCATGACCCAAACATGCTGACGGTGTAGGAAGTCACCCATTTAAAAACACGCTCCTTGCGGCTAAACAGTATTTTTGCATTTATATGTACACGCTAAAAAAATCCCTGGGCCAACATTTTCTGCATGATGAAGGCACTTGCCAGAAGATTGTATCCGCCATTCAGCAACATAAATTTCAAAATTTAATTGAAGTAGGACCCGGTGGAGGGGCGCTCACCAAATATTTGCTCGACATAAAAGACATAAATTTTAAAGCGGTTGAACTTGATGCGGAAAAGGTTCAATACCTGTTGAAAAGGTATCCACAGATGGATAATAAAATCGTTCACAAAAGTTTCCTGCAAATTGAAAAACCATTCGAAGATAAATTCACGATTGTAGGCAATTTTCCTTACAACATTTCTACCCAAATTCTCTTTAAGGTGTTAGATTGGAAGGATGATGTGGAATGTATGGTTGGCATGTTTCAGAAGGAAGTAGCACTCAGGGTGGCTTCGCACGAGGGCAACAAGGTGTATGGTGTACTCAGCGTGCTGGTGCAGGCTTTCTTCAAGGTAGAATACTTGTTTGAAGTACATGAAAACTGTTTCAATCCGCCACCCAATGTTAAAAGCGCAGTTATACGCCTCAGGCCATTGGAAAAACGACCTGAGATGAAAAGTGAAAGAGCTTTTTTCGTGTTGGTGAAAACGGCGTTTAACCAACGACGAAAGATGCTGAGAAATGGTGTTAAAAGCCTGTTTGACGCCGAAACAATCCAGGATCCAATCTTTACAAGGAGGGCTGAGCAACTAACCATCGATGAATTTGCCGCGCTGACATATAAAATGATTTAAATTCACGCATTTAAGCGAATAAGGTAAAATACTATGGGTAAAAAAGCAATTATCACTGCCAAAGTACACGAATTTCTCCTCGAAGAACTGGTGCGGAAAGGATATGAAGTGGTTTATTCTCCCCAGATAACATATGATGAATTACAGCAGGCCATCGTTGACATGGAGGGCCTTATTGTAACTACCCGCCTAAAAATTGATAAGCATATGATTGATAAGGCGCCGCATCTAAAATGGATAGGTCGTTTAGGAAGCGGTATGGAACTGATTGATGTAACTTATGCCGAAACCAAGGGTATTACTTGTGTTAGCAGCCCTGAAGGAAATCGCAACGCGGTAGGTGAACATGTATTGGGGATGGTGTTAAACCTGATGAATAAAATTTCCACCAGTCATGATGAAGTAAAAGAAGGCGAGTGGATCAGGGAGGCTAATCGCGGAACAGAACTTACTGGCAAGTCTGTTGGAATAATAGGATTTGGAAATGCCGGACAGGCTTTTGCAAAGCTGCTTGCGTCTTTTGATGTTACCATACTTGCCTACGACAAATACGTTTTTGACTTCGGGCGTAGCAACATCAAAGAGGTAGACCTCGACCATATACAGCGTTATGCTGATGTGATAAGTTTTCATGTGCCGCTAACCGATGAAACATTTCATATGGCCAACGATGATTTTTTTAATGGACTGCGGCAAAAGCCTTATTTCTTCAATGCCTGTCGTGGCAAAGTTCATGACACAGCAGCCGTGATCAGGGCGCTTGAAAGCGGAAAGATCAGCGGGGCAGGCCTGGATGTTTTGGAAAACGAAAAGCTGGAAACATATTCAGACGACCAAAAGCAACAACTTGACTGGCTACTTGCTCAATCAAATGTTATCATAACACCTCATATTGCTGGTTATACCCATGAAGCGTTTTACAAAATGGCCAAAGTGGTGCTGGATAAGCTAAAACTTTGATCAGCACTTCACTTCCATAAAACGAGAGGTTAGCCCAGTGGCTTATAATAAGTTGCAGGATTAGTTAACACCTTATTCCACTGCCGCTTATACATTTCGCGCCACTTCTCGTCTGCTACTCTGCCCCAGTTAACTTTTTCGAGTGCTTTTTTTATAAACGACCGTTGTTCGGGGTGAATATATAAAGGATGCAGTGTAAACCAGAGATCGTTCTTCACCAGTTCTTTCCAGAAATCTGCAAAGGATGTATAATCAAAAGTTGTGATAACGGTTTTTTCAGCATCAAGATCTGTTGCTGTGCAGTGATAATGAAAACTACTGTTCCCCTGTTCTGATTTAATAATATACAGTCCACCAGCCCATTCGTCGGATACAATATCGAAATATAATTCTTTCATAGTAAGGTGGTTCTGTGTTTTGGGTTCAGGCTTCTAAGTTAATCCTGTTTTCAACACGGAAAAATGAGTTAATAACAATAAATTTTCTTTTAACGGTTTGTTGATTCATTATTCATTTCTTATATTTATAAAGAACGGATTTACGTATAAATACCTGCAAACTTATTGGTCAAAACCGGCAGTTTAGCACTGTTATAAGTTATGTTTTAGAAAGATTCTTTTATATTTGTATACATGCAACGCTTTGGTTAGTTCTGAAGCGTTGTATTTTTTTCTACAACCGAAGGTAATTAACCTTCGATAAATACTAAGGAGGGTTTATGAGTGATTATAACTACGTTTCTAAAGAGGCATTCGATCAAATGAGGATTGATCTTCACAGAATGAAGTCAATAGAACGCCCCGCGGCATCCAGGGCCATTGCCGAAGCCAGGGAAAAAGGAGATCTAAAAGAAAATGCAGAATATGATGCGGCTAAAGAAGCGCAGGGGATGCTTGAAGCAAAGATACAGCAAATGGACGGCACGCTTTCTAATGCAAGGATAATCGATGCTAAAGATATTGACATTAGCAAGGTAAGCTTGCTTTCGAGGGTGACCATTACAAATATGGCAACAAAAAAATCTTTTACATACCAGGTAGTGGGTGAAAAAGAAGCTGACCTGAAGATGGGTAAAATTTCGGTAACATCACCTATCGGCAAGGGACTTTTCGGCAAACATGTTGGAGAAGTTGCCGAAGTGGTAGCGCCCAACGGAAAAATGAAGTTTAAAGTTGAGAACATTACTTTATAACGCTGTTAGTTTTTGAATGAGTTAAAGTCGGAGGTCAAATTCCCTGGCACTTTTTATTGGCATTTTCTTTTTGAACAAGCAAATTTTTGGCAATGACAATTTTCTCAAAAATTATTGCGGGCTTGGTTCCCTCCTACAAAATCGCCGAGAATGAAAAGTTCTTTGCATTTCTTGATATTTCACCGTTGGTAAAAGGCCATACGCTTGTTGTGCCGAAAATTGAGACCGACAAAATTTTTGATCTTACGAATGATTATTTAAGTGAGATGCTGGTTTTTGCAAAACCTGTAGCTCTGGCGATTGAAGCCTCTTTCAATTGTAACAGGTGCGGCATTTCGGTGATGGGTCTTGAAGTGCCACACGCGCATATGCACCTTATACCAATTAATTCAGCGGATGACATGAATTTTAATCGACCTAAGTTGCAATTTTCAAAAGAAGAGTTTGAAGAAATTCAACAAACAATAGTTAATAATATTAGGTAGAAGTTATTCAGGCCTTCAACTCAGGCTATCCGTCCGGGGTTTTTAGCTAGAAAATCACTCCATCCTTTCACTTTAGGAGAGCCACTTATAACAGTGGTAGTGGTTTGAAAATGATGACAAACGGCTACAGCCAAAGCATCCGATGCATCATATCCGGTTAATACTTCTTTAGTAACAGTAAGCCGTTGCAGCATTTTCCACACCTGCTCCTTGTCTGCATTTCCATTTCCCGTGATAGATTGTTTTACTTTTTTCGGCGAATACTCTGTAACGGGGATGGATGCCTGCATTGCTGCGGCAATGGCAACTCCCTGGGCCCGCCCCAGTTTCAACATGCTTTGAACATTCTTTCCGAAGAACGGAGCTTCAATGGCAAATGTGGTGGGGTTAAATTTTCTTATCAATTCCGCCACGCGATTATGAATCATTTCCAGGCGTTCATACGCATCCTTTTTAGGATTTAGCTTCAACACGCTCATTTCTAACAAAATGATGTTATTATCCCTGATTTCAATTATTCCATAACCCATCACCAGTGTACCGGGATCAATGCCTAGAATTATTTTTGGTGGCTTTTGCAAAGAGGAAGCTATTTTTGAACGAGCAAATGCGGCGTTTGAACAAAAATATTAAAATCTTTTTCAATTACTTCCTCGGACCTGTATTGTTTGTTTGGTTAGTTTTCTCTATCTATCAACAAATTAAAAATCAACCTGACCTCGTTTTGTC
>JBBPYM010000101.1:0-10914 GCA_038199905.1 Chitinophagales bacterium
CTCGTCGGGCTCATAACCCGAAGGTCGCTGGTTCGATCCCAGCCTTCGCAACGTAAAGTGCGGTTACAGAAATGTAGCCGCTTTTTTTATGCGCTGTAGTGCCTGCACCATTGTGCTATTTCTGACTGCTGACTAGATAATTACAACCTGCTTGTTATTAAGATGCTTTATGGAAATTTTTTTTAACCACAAGGCGCACAAAGAAGGCACAAGGGGCAGAAGGAGACGCGAATTATTATGATCAGTTCCTCATTCAAAAAGGTGTTTCTAAACATAATCAAACGGTCTTAGTGTCCTTAGTGCCTTCCTGGTGCATTGCCCAATTGATCGCACGATCTGCACAGATTGCTTTAGGGATTAATTTTGAGGAGCTATCGCCTTTGGCTATCAGCAGCGCTTGAGCTTTCCATATCTTAATGACTTCAAAGTTTTGAATTTGGGACGGATTGAGGTCAAGACTCTTATACTCCAGCATTGAACCAGTATCAAATTGCCTTCCTAACTTCCTGATGTCGCTCCCAATTCCAAACCTTCAGCGGCAAACTGTAAACTAAGCATTACCTTCGCCTACTTTTCACTGCTCACTTCAGAGAACAAGTTGTTACATGAAAACAGGATTTGTAAATATATTCGGCAAGCCAAATGCAGGCAAGAGCACATTGCTCAATGCATTGATGGGTGAAAAACTCGCAATTGTTTCCCCAAAAGTGCAAACAACCAGGCATCGTATTAAAGGGATTCTCACTGAAAAAGACTACCAGATCATCTTTTCTGATACACCCGGTATTATCGAGCCCAAATACAAGTTGCATGAAAAAATGATGCATGCGGTAAAAAGCGCGCTGGAAGACGCGGATCTTGCGTTGTTGATGGTTGACGTTTTTGAAAATCTCGAGGAATGCGACGCTATATTCTCTGCTTTGCGCTTAAAAGTGCCTGCTATAGTTGTTATAAATAAAATTGACGCAACAAATGCCAATAAGGTCCAGGAGGTAAATGACTTTTTCACCATGAAAAGTTATTGTAAAGAAGTTGTTTCCATTTCGGCACTGGCGAAAAAGAACATGGATGGCTTAATGGGTACCATTCTTAAGTATATTCCGGAAGGCGAGCCGTTTTTTGAAGACGACAATATCAGTGACCTTTCCACAAGATTCTTTGTAGGTGAACTTATTCGTGAAAAAATTTACCAGTTGTTCCAGGATGAGATCCCCTACCACACCACTGTAATTGTTCAGGAGTATAAGGAGAAACAAACGCTTATAAAAATAAGGGCTGAGATCATCGTGCAGCGAGAGACGCAGAAGGGCATTATCCTGGGAGAAGGGGGTAAAATGATCAGGCAGTTAGGCACTGAGTCCAGGATAGAGATTGAAAAATTCATCGGTCATAAAACATTCCTGGAACTGTTTGTAAAAGTCAGGCCAAAATGGCGGGATAATGACCTGCATCTCAGGGAATACGGTTATACTTAGTTACCCTCCCTCCCAAGTTTGATTAAATTATATCATTACAAGAGCTGATAGCTGATAGCTTACAGCTGAAAGCTAAAACAAAATACATGTCAGGATTTACCGTTGCAATAGTTGGAAGGCCCAATGTGGGTAAAAGCACTTTTTTTAACCGGTTGCTGGAGCAGCGTAAGGCGATCGTTGATGATATCAGCGGCGTTACGCGCGACAGGCAATATGGCGTTGCCGAGTGGATAGGAAAGAGCTTTAATGTGGTGGACACCGGTGGCTTCGTGCCAAAAAGTGATGACGTTTTTGAAAAAGAAATAAAAAAGCAGGTTCTGATAGCGATAGAAGAGGCAGATGCCCTGATTTTTATGGTAGACACCACCACGGGCATAACAGACCTGGATCAATCGATGGCTGACATTCTGCGCAGAACTGCCAAACCGGTATTTTTAACCGTAAACAAGGTTGACAATCACAATCGCTTACTGGAAGCGTCCGAATTCTATAGTTTGGGTTTTGATAAGATTTTCTTTCTTTCGGCAATAAGTGGTAGCGGTACGGGTGAGGTGCTTGATGAGCTGGTTGCCTTAATTGATGACGATAAAATGGCAGATACTACGGTTTCCCAACTGCCCAAATTCGCCATTATGGGACAGCCGAATGTTGGAAAGTCATCATTACTGAATGCACTTGTTGGCAACGAGCGAGCTATTGTTAGTGATATTGCAGGAACCACCCGCGATACTACTTCCACGCACTACAATCTTTTTCAAAAGGAATTTATATTAATTGATACCGCTGGTATCCGCCGCAAGGCAAAAGTAAATGAGGACCTGGAATTCTATTCGGTCATTCGGGCAATAAAGGCACTGGATGAGGCCGATGTATGCCTGGTGATGCTGGATGCAACAAAAGGTATTACCGCACAGGATTTAAGTATTTTCGGCCTGGCAGCAAAGAAAGGTAAAGGAATTGTTTTACTGGTGAACAAGTGGGATCTGATGGAAAAGAAGACCAATACTTCCCGTGATTATGAAAAGGAGCTGATGCAAAAGATTGCACCGTTCACTGATGTGCCCATCATATTTATATCTGTAACTGATAAACTGCGCATATTCAAGGCAATTGAAGCTGGTTTGGAAGTGTACGAGAACCGTACGCGTAAAATACAAACCTCAACATTGAATGAGGTGATGCAGAAGTCTATTGAATCTTATCACCCCCCGGTTGTTCGTGGAAACGCGGTAACCATAAAATATATTACCCAACTACCAACGGTGGTTCCATCTTTTGCCTTTTTCACCAATTACCCAGATGATATCAAAACTCCGTACAGAAATTACCTTGAAAACCAGCTAAGGGAGCACTTTAATTTTAAGGGAGTTCCAATCAGGGTATTTTTCCGAAAAAAATAATTGATCATTTTTGTTTTTTTTAACATCCAGATTCCCCGCTGGACGAATCCCCGCTATGGGGATTTTTTATTTCATGCAATAATTGCTTTTAAAATAAGTTATCTAGCTCCGAAGATAACTTTTCGGTCTTTTTTAATCCCACCCTGAAGCGAGCGATGTTTTTATCGCGTTTTTTAAGAAAAACCATGTCTATGAAAAAAAGTCATATCCTTCTTGTATGCTATTTGTTGAGCAGTGTGCTCGTTTCCGCAGCGGATAAATATTGGGTCGGCCCATTGGGAAGTAATTGGAGCTACGACGCAAACTGGTCATTAATGAGTGGCGGGGTCGGTGGCGCGGGCAAACCCGGATCAAATGACGCAGTAATTTTCAGTGGTGTTGCTCGTGTGAATGTCGATATCTCTCCAACAATTTACTCGCTGCGCACAAGTTTTGGATCGTCGAACGTAACTCTTTACACTTCTGGTACAACGTCGATAACTATCCTCAATAGTTTGCGGGTGGAACCTTTTAGCAGTTTAAAAGATAGTACGAGTGACAACAGTTCGTTTACCGTAATTTTTAATGGAGCGACGCAGGCCACCGGCGATATTTTTGGTGACTGGATATTTGAAGGGGGTGTTTCCCTAGGCGGAGGAAACACCGGCGCGAGTTTTACAGCCTTGACGGGCTCTCGGGTCACCGTGGCTTCGCTGTACCCATTTACACCGGGCCAGGGTGGAAGGATAATCTTTAAAAAGAATACTGGTTCCATTGTTTCCTCAGCAGCAACGCTTAAATTTTCCCACAACTCTTTCTATGTTCTCGATAATAACCTTAATGCTTCTATTCCAGCAGCTACCTGGGTTAAAGATTCATTACAATCCCCCAATGTATACGATGGTGTGCTTGGCGCACCGGCTTCTACTATCCTGCTTTCTGGCAACATAAGCCAGCTGCAATACCTGGGAGGCGTGCCTGTTTATGGTAGGGTAGTGGTTGACCTGCCTGAACTGAGTGCGGATGCAAACCTTTCTTTACCCGATGGTGCCAGAATTCGTGGCAACCTGGAAATTTTGCATACAAATAACCATACTCTTACTTTGTTGGCACCGCCAGCTTCTACATCCGATGTTTTGGTTGAAATTGGCTCCAATGAGGCGGGTGGTACATTTGGCGGCAACCTTGTGGTTAGCGGAAGCGATACAAAAGTAGCAATGGCCAAGGCCACGGCCGCGGCTCCCGCAACATCCTACAAACTATTGGTTAATAAAAGTTTCAGGCAGTCTGGCGGCAATTTCTCTTTGCAGGATTTTGACAACGTTACAGGTGTATCCACGCTTGCAATACGGGACAACCTGTTGCAAACCGGTGGCAGCTTTATAACCAACAGTACGTCTGCGCATCCCGCGGCAAAATTTGTGGTAGTGATGGATGATCCGAATTTTGTTACTGGTCCCTCGGGTTATTTCGTTTCCGCCCGCACCATTAGTATGAGCAGTGGTTCTATTGACAACTCCCGCCACATGGTTAGCTTAAAAATTGATCATACAGTTTATGCCTTGTCAGGTTACGAGTCGCTAATGAATGGTGTCATACTTCAAACCCCTTTGCAGGTTGGAAAGCTTGAACTATCGAGAAGCCCGCTGACGACTTCTTCTACTAACCTCTTAACTATTAATAATCCTGCGGCGAATGCTGTAGCGGTGGGCAGCACGGGCAAAAGCTATGTAAACGGCCCAATGCGCCGGGCTACCAACTCCATGGTTCCGTATCTTTTCCCAACGGGCAAAGGGAACACATTAGTGAGCGCTTATGTATTTGACTCCTGTTTTGTAGTGCCCACCACTACTGTGTCTTCGATTTACCGTGCAGAATATTTTAACAGCATTTATAATAACCTGGCTTTGCTGGCACCATTAAAGGGAATTTCAAACACAAAGTATTGGGAAATCTACAGAATTTCAGGTTCCGACGCTGTGATGAAATTTGTTTTAAACGCCTCAGTCAACGGCGCTTCGGCAACTGACGGTATAGTAGTGTCTCAGTTTGGGAACGGGCAGTGGAAAGCCGGTAATGGTTCACTGCTCACACCGGGAACAATCGCATCCGGAACATTGTCAACTAAAACATTGGCAGATTTTGGTGCTTTTACGTTTGGATATCTTGATCCATCCAGTATTCCTTCCGATGGTGGAAGCGGATTGTCATATAATTTCTACCAGGGCGTTTTTGAAATGTTGCCAGATTTTAATACGCTTACCCCGGTTAAAACGGGCGTTAGTAACAACGTCGACCTCAGTATCAGGCCTGCTGGCGTAAACGATGCTTACGCGGCCATTTGGCAGGGTACAATAAATATACCAGCTCCAGGCACCTATACATTTGAAACCATTTCCGACGATGGCAGCAAGCTCTACTTTAATACTCCATATAACGTTAACGCTACAGCGCTTGTAAACAATGATGGCTCACATGCTGCTAAATCTGAAACGGGAACAGTGAATGTAACCGCCGCTGGCGCATATCCTATTACCATTACATTTTTTGAAAGTTACGGGGGAGAAGAAATGCAGGTTTACTGGTCCGGTCCGGGAATCAGCCGCCAACAAATACCTGATGCGGCTTTCAAACCCGCCGCTTCCACCGGTAATGGACTGTTTTACAAATTTTACCAGGGTAATTATACTGCTTTGCCTGATTTCAACAGCTTAACACCTTCTAAAACCGGCACCAGTACAAATGTTGATTTGAATGTGAGGCCTGCTGGCGTTAATGATGAGTACGCATTGATGTGGCAAGGCAATATCAAGATCACCACACCCGGCACTTATACCTTTGAAACGATCTCAGATGATGGCAGTAAGTTATATTTTAACACACCTTATAACGTGAACGCCACAGCGCTGGTGGATAACGACGGTTTGCATGCAGCCAAACCTGAAACAGGCACCGTAACGATAACTGCGGAAGGATTATACCCCATAACCATTGTTTTCTTTGAGAATAGTGGGGGAGAAGCCATGGAACTGTACTGGTCTGGTCCTGGTATTGCCAGGCAAAGGATTCCTGATGCAGCATTTACAGGAACAATAGCACCACCGCCAGCAGATGCCCTCGGCTATAAATATTATGAGGGTGATTTTGATATGTTGCCGGACTTTACTTCACTCACTCCTGTTAAAACCGGTGCCAGCGCCAACCTGGACCTGGGTGTAAGAACACCTGGAGTTAATGACCATTACGCATTCATGTGGCAGGGTTACATAAACATTCCCACAGCAGGCAATTATACTTTCGAAACAATATCTGATGATGGAAGTAAGGTCTACTTCAACACACCCTATTCCTTTAACGGCAGCAGCCTTGTAAATAATGATGGTTTACATCCGCAAGTTTCCGTATCAGGTACCGTTAATGTGCCAATACCAGGTGTATATCCAATTACAATAACTTTCTTTGAGAAAGATAGTGGGGAAAGCATGCAACTTTACTGGAGCGGTCCGGGTTTTAGTCGTCAATTGGTGCCTGATGCAGCTTTCACAGTCAGCAGTAATGTAAAAGGCACCAGCACTATGGGATCAGCCAGGATTACTGCGCAGACAAAAGCAGAACCTGAAAATGCAGTGCTGCCAAAAATTTATCCAAATCCTTTTGTGGAAACTTTTGTGGTTGACTATTACCACGCAGGAAACAGTAACAGTAAAATTTCAATCGACCTTTACGATCTTAAAGGCAGGCTTGTTTATAACTATCAACCAGCAAACCTTACAACCGGGCACAATCGCTGGTCAGTTAATCTCGCAAGCAAGCATTTAACAACAGGTGTTTACCTGGGACAAGTAAAGATTAACGGGTTTCCGTCACGAACATTTAGGCTTATCAAAACAACGAAATAACAAATTCGAAATTATTGGTATTGAATTAATTAAAATCCTCCCGGTTTCCCGGGAGGATTTTAACGTTAAAACACCCATCGGCTAAAAATTGTTTCGCATAATTTTAAGATAGGAGAGCTGGTTAAACCTGATAAAAAGATCAGCTCTTTTATTGGATGGTACTAAAAATAATTCTCATAATTTTTATTGGCCTTGCAACAACAACTCAATATTCAGTTGCTCAAAAAAAGTGGGCAGGACCGGCTAACGGTAATTGGAGTGATGCATTGAACTGGTTGCCACAAGGGGTGCCAACGTCTTCTGACGATGTTATTCTGGATAATAGTTTTCAAAAGAATGATTACATTGTTAAATTGCCGGACACTACCGTTAATGTACACACGCTATGGCTGGTGCCATCTATTGGCGTTAATATTGAATTGACAATACCCATTTCAAGTAAGGCCAGTCCTGCGTTGGTTGTAACGGGAACCGGCACGAGCGTTATCATAAAGAAGGGTGCGGTTTTTAAAAACTCGTCCGGCCTTTCAAGTGGCCAATCGGTACAACTAAACGGGCTGCTTACAATTTTCAATGATGGGGTATATGTACACAATTCAAGATCTTCTCATGCTACAGAAGTTGTAGCAAGGTTGTCGTCAGCACCTGGAACGGAGCGTGGCATTTTTGAATTCGATGTGCCTGGCGGTTCTTACCCGATTTCTTTCAGCAACCGCACTTATGGAACCTTGAAACTTTCGTCTGTTGCTTCGGGGGGGTCGCAAGTTTATAACGCATCTGGTGCCAACCCGGTACTCATACGAGGAGACTTTCAGCTTAATAATGGAGTGCAGTTTAACATGGATATGACAAAGGACATGGTCATTACCGGGGAATACAAACAGAACGGCGGTGTGTTTAACCTTGCCAGCCAGGCGAACAACAACACCGTGAAAATCCGCGGTAATGTTTATCAGTCTTCCGCGGGTGTTATTACTGAATCCTCAGGTGGGTTACCGATTATTGAACTTTGTGGTAGCGTTAACCAGCAGGTTTTTGCAGAAGGAACGATTTTGAATAGTGTTGGCTTTAAAATTAATAATGCAAACGGAGTTACCCTGGCCAGCCCTTTAATCCTATCCTACAAACTACAACTTGTGGAAGGCAAGTTAAAAACCAGTGCTGTTAATATGCTCATTCTTTCAGATAATTGTGTTGCAATGGGAGGATCTGAAGCATCTTTTATCGACGGACCGTTGCAGAAAAACGGTGATGATGATTTTGAGTTCCCGGTTGGCAAACAAGGCGATTATGCGCCATTAAAGATAACCGGCACTGGCGGCCAGGTTATGGATATTTTTGTTGCTGAATATTTTTTGGGAGATCCTGCATTAAAATATGGTGTTTCTTTTGAAAGTCCACCGCTGGTCAGGATCAGTAATATTGAATACTGGCAGTTAAACAGGTTATCAGGATCTTCAACGAAAAAGGTGGGGGTTTTTGTCGGAAAGTATAGCAATGCTACCGAGCTGGGAAAACTGGCATTGGTAAGATGGGAAATGCGCAAACTTTCCTGGAAAAATGAAGGCAATTCTTTTTTCTCAGGTATTTCTACCGGTACTCTTGTTAGCAATGACATCTCGAATTTTGGTGCGTTTACATTAGGTAGTACTGTTCTAACTCAAAACCCGCTACCCGTTGCAAGTCTGCAACCACAGGTAAGATATGTAGATGACAAAATAGAATTGCAATGGGATATTTCAGGAATCGAGGAGCCGGATCATTTCGACATCGAGCAATCTGTGAACGGTGCAGAATACCTGGTGGTGCATAGAGTTAGTATGATAAGCGGATTAAAAAGATATAGCTATATACAACCTGCTAGTCAATACAGCACGGTTAGTTTAAGGGTCAAAGTCTTTCAAAAAAATGGTGATTATTTTTATAGTCGCCCGGTTACGCTAACTGGCAACCAGTCACCAGGTAAAATAATAAGAATTTTTCCGTTCAATGTAACCAATTGTATAAATGTAAAGATTGATGTTGGGAGGGAAGATCTGTTACAGGTAGTAGTTACGGATATCAGTGGAAGGCGTTTATTGAACATCAAAAGAAAAGCTGTCGCCGGAATCTTGACCTTTGAACTTTCTTATTTACCAAAGGGTGTCTATTACATTAGTGTTGCTGGGAATAGGTTTGGTTATTATAGTTCTAAATTCATCAAGTTGTAAAAGCGTTAAAGGAGTTCCATGACCGTTTTCAAACATAGTGTGCGATTATGATTAGAAAACACCCTGTAAAGCAGACCAGGTGTGCAATAGATTTTCTTAAATTCAGGTTATTCATTTGCCTTTTTATAATATTATGCCTTCCAGGAAAAAATAGGCCACGGAAAAATAGATGATCAGGCCGGTAACATCAACAAGTGTTGCTACAAAGGGAGCAGATGATACCGCAGGATCAGCTCCGAGTCTTTTCAGGATGATAGGTAACATTGATCCGCCTATCGTTCCCCACAAAACAACACCAATTAGGGAAAGCCCTACCGTGGCGGCAATTAATGAATACTGATCACCATAAACGTTGGGAAAAATCTGTGCCCAAACCAGTACGCGAATAAAACCTATTAAACCCAATACGCTTCCCAGCATCAGCCCGGAAGTGATCTCGCGCCGCATAACCCGCCACCAGTCGGAAATAGACAATTCCCCAACTGCCATTGCCTGGATGATCAAAGTGGAAGCCTGTGAACCACTATTGCCACCGCTCGAGATGATGAGGGGGATAAAAAGAGCAAGTACAACTGCCTTTTTTATTTCATCTTCAAAATAACCCATGGCCGTTGCAGTTAGCATCTCTCCCAGGAACAATACTACCAGCCACGTAATTCTTTTTTTGAACAGGCGAAAGATGGGCATTTCGAGGTATGGTTCATCCAGGGCCTCTGTACCACCGATCTTTTGCAAATCTTCGCTGAACTCTTCATTGGCCACCCAGAGGATATCGTCGATGGTAACAATTCCGAGCAGGATGTTATGATTGTCTACCACGGGCAGTGCCACCCGGTGGTTCATCTTAAAGGTCTGGTTGGCTATTTCCTGGTCGTCGTTAACGTTAAGGGTGATAAAACGGTAATCAATAATATCGATCACTTTCTTATCCGGACTAGCCAGGATCACTTCCCTGATCCTGATATCATCAATAAATTCTCCCTTGTCGTTTACCACGTAAATTACGTCGATCGTTTCGCTATTTTTTCCTTCGGTACGGATATGAACAAGTACTTCCTGCATTGTCCAGCCCGTGTTTACCGTAATGTAATCGGGGGTCATCAGCCTGCCTACACTTCCTTCGGGGTAGCCAAGCAGTGCCAGGGTAATTTTTCTTTCTTCGGGGTCAAGGGTTTTAATCAGTTCTTTTACTACTTCGCTGGGTAGTTCTCCAAGGAATGCGGTTCGGTCATCGGCAGGAAGCTCATTCAATAACTCTGCTGAGTGTAAGGGAGGTAGTTCCTGGATAATTTTTTTCTGGAGGGAGAGTTCTATAATCTTAAAAGCGGCCGCAGCCCTATGGATGCTCATATTGCCGATGATCTGGCTGGCATAATCTTCCAGCTCATAAATGAGCTCTACAATGTCGCTGATATTCTGATCATTCAAAAATTCCCTAATCTGAAGCTTGTCTTCAGTGGCAATTATTTCTTTAAACTGCTCGTTAATATCAGGTATCTCTAACTCGGGTGGCATTTTTCAAATGTACGATAGAGCATTTAGAGTGAGAAGAGATTTTAGCAGGCAGCTAGAATAGCTGTCGGCTATCAGCTACCAGCTATCGGCTGTTCTTCGCTGGAGACCAATAATATTGAGCCTGAACCGACGTTTTTTGTTTGCACATAATTTTTTTAATTCTAACATATTTAATAGCCGACAGCTCACTTATCAAACCACACAAGCTTCCCATCGTTCCAATCACCATTATAATTTATGAAGAGTTCCTCACCAGATTTTACAAAACGAATGGTCTTTATTTGTATTGTCTGCATATCGAAGTCCATTTCGTATTCACAATTACTTTTATAAGAATGATTATAAATGGGCACATATCCCAGGGCCATGCAGCATTGTTTGCTGTCCGGTCCCCATTCGAAGATGTAGTCGTGTAATAAAGTCTGATCGATCAATA
>JBBPYM010000102.1:0-3787 GCA_038199905.1 Chitinophagales bacterium
TAACACTGTGATCGAATACATCCAGCGGGTGAAGATTGAGGCCGCTAAAATGAGCCTCGAATCCTCCCGCGAAAATGTAACGGAAGTCATGTATAAAGTCGGTTACACCGATACCAAGGCTTTCCGCACAACATTTAAAAAAATCACAGGTTTATCGCCAATTCAATATCGTAGCAAGTATAACCGGGAACTCACAGCATAAAAATACAAGATGGACTGTAGAAAAAATAAAAATAAACCGCTCGTTTAAATTACCGCTTACCTATCTTTATACAATACTAAATTCGAGGTCGCGATACTTTCTACCTGCCTTTTACGTATTCTATTTATCAACTGTAACGTCGGCGTTTGTAGTGTCAGCGCAGTTATAATGTAAACAAGCAGGATGTATAAATTTGCCACCATTTGATTGCTTTACTGTTGTTCGGCAACGGCATTCTGCCAGAAGATCCGGCTGTCGCTTAGTGTCTCCGTATAACTGGGATGTATCCACGAAGATCCGATTGTTGGAATCAGGTGTTACAGGCAAACCTGCGAATTTTAAAGCAAAGTATTTATTTTGATCCGAGACTTTTGTCAAAACCACAGAATGCTTTTGTCTGGCATACCGGAAAGGCTTACCTGCTGGAGATCAGTGAAGGTGGCAATGAATACTACGCGGTAACTTGTTGCTGCAGCCTGTAAAAATTGACAGCCTTACGCAAGACTATCGTTATATAGACCTCGAAGACAGTAACAAGGTAAAACTGGGATTGACGAATAATTTCAAGTACCCTGATAGCCTGAATACTACCAATTTTTATTACTTCGGGTTTCTGAGAACCGTAATAACTTCGGGTGGGGAGGACTTTCTAAAAGTCGCACTGCCGGAACTGATGATCTTACGAATGGTCAATACATCAGGCTAACACATCCAAGAGGTTTTCTAGTAGGCGACACCGTTAACTATTATGTGGCAGGTGTAACGCGGGATATTTATAATTTTGGGGATGGTTACAACAAGGGACGAGATAACAATTGTTCCTTTGCTATGCCTGTCACCCTAAAGAGTCCTATCTCCGGCGCAAACGTGATCGGGCGTTTCAGTGGGCTAATCCTGAGCGAGAAAACGGTGATTATGAAATAGCTATCAGCTATCAGCCCACTGCCGCGTACCGCGGATGTTACTAATGGCCAAGTTTTACAGCAACTCTCATTATAGAAATAATTTGTCAGAAAAACATAAAACTCATTGCATCAAGTCGAAGGCTGATAGCTGACGGCTGACGGCTGAAAGCTATCTCCTCCTCAACAACAACATCGACGCTGCAATTCCACCTATCAGCAATGCTGCTTTCATGGTTCTTTTCTGTGATACAGTTTTTTTATCCCATCCTCCATGGATGCTGGTACCGAATTTCAAAGGTTCAAATACGTTGCCCCTTGATGCGGGAATAGGTTCTGCGTTTTTAAAATATCCCTCCATCACTTTGGCCGTAATCAGACGCATTAAAGCAGGTGCCATAAAATATCCCAGCCGAAGTACATATGCCACATTACCTATGGTTAAAGACGACCGTGGATGCATCGCTACCCTCACCATTGCACGCGCCACTTTTTGAGGGTCGTAAACCGGCGGTGCCGGCTTTAAAGCCACCCCTGTGTAATTGGCAGCATGTTGTATTCCAGGACTGTCGAGGAAAGCAGGATAAAGGTCGCAGACATGTATATCCGACCAGCTGGTCAATTCAGCTTTTAACGACTGCGAGAAACCACGCAATCCGAATTTACTGGCTGAATAACCAACAGCATAGGGAGTTGGATATAATCCTCCTATGGAAATATTATTGATAAGTATACCTCTATTCTGCGTTTTAAAATATGGCAGCACGGCATAGGCGCCGTGTATAAAACCCATCAGGTTGACTTTAATCACCTGGTCATGTACCTCAACGGGTGTATCGTTGAAACCTCCCGCAGCCATCACACCTGCGTTGTTCACCCACACATCAATTCTCCCGCCAAATTCAAAAGCATTCTCGGCTAATATCTTCATTGCCAATGCATCGGTAACATCTGTTTGAACAGCGATAGCATTTGCCCCCAGGTAACTACATTCGGTTACCAGGTCATTCAAAGCATCCAGGCGCCTGGCGGCCAAGACAAGCTTTGCCCCGTGGCGCGCGAATTCAAGTGCTGCCGCACGACCCACTCCACTCGAAGCACCCGTAATCACAATCGTTTTTCCTTTTAAACTTTTCCTGTTGATGGCTGGGTTGGCAGTAGGCATATTTAGCGGTGTTTAATTTTATTTTCAACTAAGCCTGTTCGGGAGCCCGACCCCTAAACACATCCTTCCCATCAATTTTCTTCAACGAAACAGGTTTTCCTATTCGGGCAGATTCATAAATGGCTTCCATAATCACCTGGTCCTGCAAGCCCCCTTCGCCGGGTGTATAAGGAACTTTATTTTCAAGCACACAACGCGACATATGGTCTATTTCTAAGGCAAACTGGTCTTTTTCTCCAAGTGAAGAATTTTCTTTCCATTCAATTCCCATCAGCATGAGAGATTTCCATCTTCAACCCTTTGTAAGAAAACGCCGGATCCATTCCATACCAACCACCTTTGTCGGCGAAAACCCGGTAACGTTTCGAAACATGCACCCCGTAACTTGTGAAGCAGTTAACCAGGGTGCCAACAGGGAATCTTAACTGGAACAATACAGTTTCTTCTACTTCCTTAAATCGTTCATCCCCTGGCGTGCTGTAAATAGTGGCATATACCCATTCTGGCTCTTCACCAAGTAAAAATCGGGAAGTATTCAGGCAATAAAGCCCGATAACAGGCAATGCCCCTACCACCGGCGAGGTTTTTCTTCAGTCTCCACTGCTCCTCAAATCCTGAATTCTGCACATTTGTTGATTCCATCAGCCTTGCCTTACCGCATTTATTTTCACGTACCCAGGACTGTATCATGCGATTGTGTGGTTCATACTGTATCCTGTAAGCAATCACCAATTTCTTGACAGCCGTCCTACAGGCATCAATCATTTTTTGTGCATCTTTAGAATTCGTTGGCATTGGCTTTTCACACAGTATATGTTTGCCTGCCTTAGCCGCCCTTATCGTGAACTCGGCGTGCATACTATTTGGTAATCCAATATACACCACATCTATTTCCGGATTGTTCTTTATGTTATCAAAGTTTTATAGTTGTAGATGGCCGAAGTACTTATGCCATACTGCCGTGCAACATTTGCTGCTTTCTCCGCATCGCCACTCACGAGCGCTACAACCTTTGAATATTCGCAGGCACCGAAAGCAGGTAGTAGCTGTTCCAAAGTGAGTTTGCCCAATCCTACCAGCGCATAACCGATCCTTTTTGCAGGCGCGATGGGCGTCGGTGGCGGTCCGCCTTCCTTTTCTGTAGGATGATGCATCGGTGGAACTTTCACCGGTGTCAGATCCTGCGCAGTTAACGTTTTTGGTGTCCCCCATCCTTCGTTGCGCCACCGTTCCGCGTCCTGCGCATTTTCATGCGGGATTGATTCGTCGAGCTTTTTTCGAATCTCGGTAATTTTTTCTCCATTATCAACTGACGAATTTACCGGTTTGTTAGTACCGGACGGTTTCTCATCCTGAGGTGGTGTTGATTGTTTTTCCATTGTAAAAGTTACATTGAAAAGTTTCTTATAGTTATTCAACAAACTATACCCTGAATTAGCAGGCTAACTGGCATTATATTTATACTATACAAATTAAAAAACAGATGCAGTCAAAATCCTTCTCTGAAGATGCTTTGCA
>JBBPYM010000103.1:0-4730 GCA_038199905.1 Chitinophagales bacterium
AGGGGAGGAGCTTATGATCTATGGTTATGCCCGGGTGAGCACCGAAGACCAGAAACTGCACCTGCAACTGGATGCGCTGAAACTGGCCGGGTGCAAAAAGAGATTCAAAGAAAAGATATCCGCAGCCAGGGAACGCCCGGAATTGGAAAAAATGATCAGCCTGCTTGAGAAAGGAGATAGTGTCGTGGTCTGGAAGCTTGACAGGTTGGGTAGAAGCCTACGGCACCTGATAGACCTTGTCAAAAGCTTCGAGGAAAAGACGGTTAAGTTCATATCCCTGCAAGACAACATCAACACACAAACTGCCCAGGGCCGCTTTATTTTTAATCTCTTTGCTTCCCTAGCTGAGTTTGAGCGTGATATCATCCGCGAACGTTACCAGGCAGGTCTAACTGCAGCCAGGGCAAGGGGTAGGAAAGGAGGGAGACCAAAAGGACTGAGCCTGGAAGCTCAACTTAAGGCGCAATACGCTAAGAAATTGTACGAAGACCGGTCTTTAAGCATCGATTCCATTTGTAAGAAGGTGGGGGTCAGTCGCAGGACACTGTACAACTACATCCACATGGAAGAACTTCCTATTAACAAAAAGTAATGAATAGGTTATCACCGGTGGCTTACGCAGAGTCGCGGTAAATTTTATTCGGCACTATGAGTCGCCTTGATATCCAACTTTCCCATTTCAAAAATTTCTTCTGTTATAAATAAGGCTTATTGTGTAAAATTTTTTTAAACAAAATCAATAATTATAAAACATGTCAAATATATGCCGGGCAAAAACCTTTTGATAATCATAGCTTTAGCTTCCTTAAGTGGATGTTTGAGCAAGCAAGATGCTAAGCTAGAAGATATTATGACATTTTCCGTGGAAGAAATTACCCCGACTCGGTGTTTTCACCGTTCGCCCGATATATCGAAAGCTATCATCCTGACTCTGCAAAAAAAAGGCAAGCTCGTATTTGGCTAAAAATACAAGCTCAGGAACAGGCCGACGAATTAATCTCTGCAAGGGGTTTCGAGCTCATTACCTTACTTGAAGCGGAAGAGCGTTGTAATTACATTAGAAGGCATTACCTGGCTAGACGGCTTACTAAAAGCGAGGACACTTTGAAAAAGGCGTCAGTGTTATTTGGCAAGCGAGTTTACCATCAACTTACTGCATTTTGTCCTTTAAAAAACTGGGCATCTTCCGTAGTTTTTTTATACGAAGGTGTTGATGATTTCGATCAACAGAAGTTTTTTTCAAAGGCTGAAATTAGATTTAAAGGTCGACCGGTAGTGGTGGTGCTTCCATGATATAATATGGAACTTATGGTAGAAAAAAAATTAGCATTCAGTGGTTGGAATAGTTTCCTTGCCAATTTCCATTCCTAACATTTTTTGCCATTTAATTAATGTATCGTACTGTATCAAATGGTAACTCTGTTAAGCGTCAATATGCATTATCTGAGGCTCCATTGTTTATGGCATTATTTATTTACATTAACAATTGCGTTACAGCTATCCGCCGTCAGCTATCAGCTATCAGCCAATGCCGCATTATAGGATCGATATTTATTACCTGTGGTTTATTTATCGGCAACCGCCATTGTTTATGGCATTATTTATTTACATTAGCAATTGCGTTAGAGCTATCAGCCGTCAGCAATCAGCTATCAGCCAATGCCGCATTACATTGTCGATATTTATTTCCACGATTGTTTGTGGCATTGTTTATTTACATTAGCAATTGCCTTACAGCTATCAGCCGTCAGCCAAAGCTGCACTACAGCGTCGATATTTATTTACATTAGCAATTGCCTTATAAAAGATTTATCCTGTTTATATCATGAAATTTAAAGCGCGTTTAGATCTAATCTTCTTTTTAATTGCTAGCCTGTTTTTCTTTGACGGCTTTTCTCAAAAAGCTGATACGCTCAAATGGTGGGATCCATCAAAAAACAGCTTCCCTGTAATAGAGGGCCAGGGCTGGCTGACGGGATTGGCCCGTCCTTACGACCGGTTGCCGGCAAGGGCCGAAAAACTGGTACGGCAACCAGTATGGAACCTGTCGCGTAACGAAGCCGGACTGCAGGTAAATTTCAAAACCGATGCAAAGCAAATCGTGGTGCGTTATGTTGTGGAGGGTTCTTTACAGATGCAGCATTTCCCCGCAACAGGTGTAAGTGGTGTTGACTTATACTCCATGAACAACGATGGTGGCTGGAACTGGTCGGGTGGAAGATATAATTTCGGCGACACAATAGTTTACCGTTTTGATAACCTGGAACTTAACAACGCACGCTATGCTAAAGGACGGGAATTTCGGTTATATCTTCCGTTATACAATAAACTGCAATGGCTGGAGATAGGGGTGCCGACAAATACTTTATTTACTCCCCTGCCAAAACGAACAGAAAAACCAATCGTCATTTACGGTACTTCTATTACACAGGGCGGATGTGCCTCCCGCCCGGGAATGGCCTGGACTTCCATATTAAGTCGCAACATCGACCGGGAGATAATAAACCTTGGATTCTCAGGCAATGGCCGGCTGGAAAAAGAAGTTATGGATTTCGTGGTTGAAGTTGATGCGAAAGCTTATGTGCTTGACTGCCTGGCCAACTTGAGCAATTCCACGGAATTTCCGCCCGATGAAGTTAAAAAGCGGCTAGTGGACGCCGTTAAACTCATAAGATCCAAGCACCCGGAAGCCCCGGTAATTTTAACGGCGCATGCAACAATAACGGACCAGTTGAATGCTGCCAGGAACAAATCAATTACGGATATTAACCTTGTGCTTCAACATGCTGCGGAAGCGCTAACGTCGGCCGGTTTCAAGGATATTCACATGCTGGAAATTAAACTGGGCATGGATGATACCGTGGATGGCTCTCACCCCACGGATCTTGGTATGTTGCATTACGCGGAAGCCTATGGAAAAAAATTACGCGAGGTGTTTCAGGAGCCGGCGGGAAATAATACCACGAGCATTCCGCTATCCCAATATCGGGACGCGGCTATCTACGACTGGAAAACACGGCACAATGAATTGATTGAGCTGAATGCCGCCATCCCGCCAAAGATTGTGTTCTTCGGAAACTCCATCACACACTATTGGGGCGGGGAACCAAAGGCACCCATGGCCCGCGGCACCGACTCATGGGACAAAACGCTAGCGCCCCTGGGCACAAGGAATTTTGGTTATGGGTGGGACCGTATCGAAAATGTATTATGGCGGGTTTATCATGGAGAGCTCGATGGTTACAAGGCCTCCCAGGTGGTGCTCATGATCGGCACCAACAACTTCCAATACAATACCAATGAAGAAATACTAAGCGGACTTGATTTTCTGATCAAAGCTATAAAAGTCCGCCAGCCCCAGGCAGATATCCTGCTACTCGGGATTATTCCCAGGCGCAACATGGAGCCGCGTGTTAAAGAGCTTAACAAAGAAATCATCAAACTTGCACAGCAGTTAAAAATCAAGGGTGCTGAAACGGGCAAACTCTTTCTTAACAAAGATGGTAAAGTGAATGAAGCCTTTTTTACCGACGGACTACACCCCAATGCCGAGGGCTACCGACTGCTTGCTAATTTCTTAAAACCGAAACTAAAAGGATAACCAAAAATATCAAATCTCACTTATGTCAAATCAAGTAAAGAATCTTCGCATACTGGTGGTTGGTTGTGGAAATATGGGAGGCTCACACGCCTATGCCTATCATACACTGGATGGTTTTGAAATCTGTGGATTGGTTTCTACCGGTAAATCCAAAGAACTGCTAAATGAAAAACTCGGCGGTGGCTATCCACTCTTCAGCAATTTTGAGGAGGCCCTGGAAAGCACCAGCCCTGATGTGGTTTGCATTTCAACATACCCAGACACCCATGAAGCATTCGCGATAAAATCGCTGGAGAAAGGCTGTCATGTTTTTATAGAAAAACCAATAGCTGATTCGGTGGAAGCTGCTGAACGTGTGGCGGCAGCCGCGTTAAAATCGGGGAGAAAGTTACTGGTGGGTTATATTCTACGGCACCATCCTTCCTGGCAGAAGTTCATTGAATTAACGCAGGGATTAGGCAGGCCGCTGGTAATGCGCATGAATCTCAACCAGCAGAGCCAGGGTGCCATGTGGACACTGCACCGCAACCTCATGAAAAGCCTCAGCCCGATCGTGGATTGCGGTGTGCATTATATTGATGTGATGTGCCAGATGACAAGATCCAAACCGCTGCGGGTGAGCGCAATTGGGGCAAGACTTACCGAAGAGATCCCCGCAGGCAATTATAATTACGGGCAGTTGCAGATTTATTTTGAAGATGGTTCCGTTGGATGGTACGAAGCAGGGTGGGGACCCATGATCAGTGAAACAGCATTTTTTATAAAAGATGTTATTGGTCCCAAAGGTTCTGTTTCGATAGTGGCGAAAGAAGCAGGCGGTAAAGGGAAATCTGATTCAATCGAATCACACACAAAAACAGAATCATTAAGGATCCATCATGCGGATCTCGATGCACAGGAAAAGTTTTCCATTGAAGACGAATGGCTCAACATGGAAGATGAACCCGATCACCAGGAACTTTGTAATCGTGAACAACGCTACCTGCTCAAAGCCATCAACGAAGATATAAACCTGGCAGATCATATCGAAGATGCGGTTAACAGTCTACGTATTGCCTTCGCCTGCGATGAATCTGTTAAAAGCGGCCAGGTAGTATCGCTGGTGTGATCCTGCGAAGTAAATTCTTTG
>JBBPYM010000104.1:0-3214 GCA_038199905.1 Chitinophagales bacterium
AAAGAGTGGATGTCCTTAACCTTCTTATTATAAGTAAGATAATTTTCCAAAGACCAGAAACTTTCACGCCTGTTACTTGCGCTTGCGTTACCAGATCCTCCTATGTTCAGGGTACGGGTAACTGATACATTGTTTCCCTGTGTAAGTGCATTGAAACCCAGTGTAGTGCGCAATTCCAAACCTGGCGCGAAAGTGATGTTAGAATAAACACTACCTAAACTGGTTTGTGTGTTTAAGATATACTTCGTGTCTATTAACCTGTGTACTGAGCTCATGCTACCTTCCGCGTTAGGGTAATCCCTGTTATTTGCGAAAGTACCATCAGCATATCTTACCGGCAGGAATGGGAAGTCTTCAACGATCTGCCTTGGAACGGCGTCGCTTTGATCTACAATATTCTCTTCCTGGTTGGTATAACTTAATGTACCACCTACTTTCATCCATGGTTTAATCTGGCTATCGAATGAGAACCGGCCTGAATAACGTTTAAGATAAGATTCCAGTAACAGACCCTGGTCATCACGGTAACCAAGGGAAATTGAATAAGTAGTATTGTCGTTACCGCCCGAGAAACCAAGCTGGTGATTTTGAGAAAGTTTGTTCTGTGTCGCTTCATCCAGCCAGTCAGTGTCGTATAATGGATTGCCCTGGGCGTCAAAAACACGTGGGTCCTTTCTCGCCAAAGCCGGATTTCTTGAAACATATTTGCCGGCAGCCCAGCCAACCGGATCATATTTCTGCATGTTTTTATAGGCAAGATCCTCTACTGCAAGAAACTCTTTGGCGTTCAGCACTTCTGGAAAATTGGGACCAACCGTTGGTACGCTGAAATCCGCATCATAGGTTATCCTGCCCTCGCCTGACTTGCCACGCTTTGTGGTGACGATGATTACACCATTCGCACCTCTTGCTCCGTAGATAGCTGTAGAAGATGCATCTTTTAAAACTTCCACTGAAACGATATCATTGGGGTTGATATAGTCAATAGCCTGGCTGGCCTGCGCCTGGTTAGAAACCGGAAGCAAAACGCCATCAACTACATACAAAGGATTATTAGAGGAGTTGATAGAACTAAAACCACGAACCCTTATGTTCGTACGCCCACCGGGACGGCCGGAGTTTGTATTCACCTGCACACCCGAAACCCTTCCTGCCAGGGCCTGGTTAAGAGACGAGGCCGGGCGCTCCTGCAATTGCGCGGCTCTAACTGTACCTACGGCACCGGTAAGATCCGATTTTCTGCGGGTACCATAACCTACCACCACAAGTTGATCTAATTCCCCAATCGATGTTTCCAACGTAATAGTGATATCAGTTTGGGCACCGACTGATACAGTTTTAGCGTCAAACCCTACACTGGACACTTGCAGCACTGACCTGTCATCATTAACAGTTATGCTAAAACGCCCGTCACTGTTCGTGGTAACTCCCTTCTTGGTACCGGAAATCACCACTGATGCCCCTACAACAGCGTTTCCTTCCTGGTTAACAACTCTGCCTCTTACTTCATGTGGAGGTAAGAACGCATAGGAGTTTGCTTGAAAAATGCCCAGTAGAAGTAACATTAATGTTAACCTCAAAATCCCCTTAAAACTCATTGCAGGAAGACTGACATGATTTTTATCATGACACCTGCCAGTTGAAGTTGTAATTTTTGTTCTCATTAGATTGAATGGTTGAAGTTGAAAAAAAATTTAACGCAATTTTAATGATGGCTCATAATGATCATCGATCCCCTGCGGATGAAAACTTCATTTTTGCGTTTAAGGTATATGGCTTTTTTCGAGGCTGTAGCAGCCCGAAAGGGAAAGTCATTAAAGCCGGGAAAATTCTAAAAATCTGTGTAAGGATATGCGCCCTGGAGGCCCATTTTGGGAAGGTTTGATATACATAGCAGCACTTTTAGTTGAGTTAATACGTTGGAAACAGCAAGATAGACATAATTTTAACATTAGGTATTGTTAATGCAAAAAAATACAGGAACCACAGAGAAAAGCCGGAGAAGTAATGGGAGTGGCACAGAGAAGTTCTCTCTGCGCCACTCCCTTTACTTCTCCGGCTTTTCTCTGTGGTTATTTTTTACCTCATATACCCCGTAGCTGCAAAAAAACCATGCGTTCTTTTATCCCGTACATGTATAATATAAGTTTCTGTGCAACGTTAGATCCTAAACCCATTGAATTCACACAACCTAACCCTTTCACGTTATGAATGTATTTATTGAACATTACAAAGGACATAGTATTTACCTGCATACTGCCACATGCGTCTACTCTTGTAAGGTAGTAGGAGAAATGGAAAGCTTTTTCAGGATTTGCAGGGCGATTGACGCGCTGAGTTGATTTTTTGGTATTTACCTTTGGAATTTTAAAAAGGCCTTCCTTTTGGAAGGCCTTTTTTGATGCTGGAGATGTTCCCTACATGGTTTTTTTTAACCGCAGAGAAACGCCAAGGGGAACAAAAGATCAGTTAAATAAGTAAAACGTTGTCGATTTAACTTAACTACCAGTTATTTCCAACATCTGTTTTAACATCCCTGGCAGCGCCCTGAAGATTATCCCGAACATCCGCCACCGTATTTTTTATACTACCCGAAAATTCGTCCACACCATCTGAGAGATCGGTGAAAGTGTTAGATATGCGCCTCCTGGTTGTTGATCCTTTTTCAGGCGCAATAAGCATCCCTAACACAACGCCTACAAGAAGAAAAGCAATTCGTGACATAATAATAGATTTTAATTAAGAGGAAAATGATTTAATAAATTAATGAGTTTAAAAATCATGCCAAGGGTTGTATTCGTGGGGGCTGGGCTTGCCCCTGCCCTTCTATCATTGTTAACCGATTGATCATTGTCCGAATCATCAATACCCAAATTGATAATTTCCAGATTATTATTTTGGCCGTTTTGCGTGGCGTTTTGGCCGTTTTGTGGGCACGAGCGTTTTGCAGGGTTATTATGATGTAATTTGAAATGTTTTGCCAGGATTGTTCATTACGAATTAGCCAAACTGATTAACAATAGAAACAAACAAATTATGCCTGAT
This sequence comes from Chitinophagales bacterium, assembly GCA_038199905.1. Lineage (GTDB taxonomy): Bacteria > Bacteroidota > Bacteroidia > Chitinophagales > Chitinophagaceae > JADCRZ01. The sequence goes on from JBBPYM010000104.1 coordinate 3,046, forward strand.
AACAAAGAGGCTTCTACCGGAAACCCAACAGCAAATAAATTCAAGCAGTTTATAAAGAAAAATGGTTTTACGATGCTGCTTGTAGCTGCCATTGCCGTGCTGCTGCTTGTCCCCGATGCAAAATCATGGCTACTACGACAATTGATGGTTACCGGGATTTTTAATGCCA
>JBBPYM010000105.1:0-4023 GCA_038199905.1 Chitinophagales bacterium
CGTTTGTGGTGGGATACAGGCGCTGTCACGAACTTCTAAATTCATTCTTTAGATTATTGAAATATCCCTTTACAGATTTTGTAAAGGGATATTTTTTTAGGTGCCTGACCGGATTATTTTAAACCACAGAGAACAGCCTAAGAAGAAAGGGAGTGGCACAGAGCATCATCCTCTGCGTCACTCTTTTGTCTTCTCCGGCTGTTCTCTGTGGTTAAAAATTACTTCAGAAGCCAAAAAAGTCAGCAACAACTTGTAAAGCGGAACAATTACATAGGTCAGGGGTATTGGCAGTTGTAAGTGGAGGTTTGTTTTTGTCGGCACGCCGACTCACTTTTCTTAACAGTACCAGCCGTATCAAAGGGTACAGTGTATGGGAAAGCTTTGTGCTTATTATAAACGGACTGTTTTTTTTTCATAGGTCTTGGTCTTCCTGAAGTTGCTAACGGGTTGCACGAAGAAGGGATCCCGCTAAGCACGGCTACTGCCTATGGGATATTGGTTACCGTTATACTGGTAGCTGCAAGAATGATCAGTGCCTATTCAGCATTCATCGCTACAATCATTTTTCGTTCCAGCGTGATCCCGCATAATTCATCCCGCGGAGACGGTGACTTATGCCGCTGCTGCTCGGCTGGACTGGCGTGCGCGGCGTGGTATCCCTTGCAGCGGCACTGGCGATCCCGGTGACGTTGGCTCACGGCTCAGCGTTCCCACACAAGAACCTGACACTAAACATCACCTTTATTGTAATACTGCTCACGCTTGTTGTGCAGGGACTTACCCTGCCTTATTTCATCAAACGTACTAACCTATTTAACTTTATTGCCAACGGCGAATCAGAAGAGTCATCAAAACTAAAAATGAAAGCTGGCTTGAAACAGCATGTGTACGAGTTTCTTAATAGCAAATACGAAGATGAACTCAACGACTGCCCCGGCCTGGAGAAGATCCTGAAGCAATGGGAGGAAAAGATAAAATCTACTGACGACGGCTGGGCAACTGAAAAAACAAAAGCCATTTTTGTTGAGTGCTCGAGAGCCAGCGGCAATATCTTACAGAACTTAACAAAGACCCTGCTATCAATGAAGAGATGATCCGCCAGCAACTAACTATACCAGATTGATTTGGAAGAGGAGCGGTTGAGGATGATTTGATAAAATGGCGGTTAAATAATGGAGGTTGCAGGATTGGCCTGAATTGAAGGTTGTCTGAATTGAAGGTTGTCTGAACTGTGATTTATTTGATTTTATGATTTACTATGATTTTGATATGCCTGAACCATGGCTTACACATACCTCACACCTTATACCTCACACCCCATACCTTATTTTTATGATTTGCCTTGATGGATGGCCTCGCTGTTCTCCCACATCCTTTTTTGCGGTTGGGTAAAAGTTTATTCATACTATTTTTGTCAGTTCAGGAGTTATTTTATGAGCACACATAATTCTTTATTGGATGTACTTACGCCTGTACATGTTGGTATGCGTTAAGAAAAAGACTGCATAAAAGGATTGGATTATAGTTATATGATGGAAAATATATTGTGTATTCTTAACAAACACTTCTCAATAAGTGGCAACCCTAACAGCAAATGGGACCAGTAACTTTTGAGCTTTAGGTAGCTTGGATCATTTACCGATTATGTTACCGCAAATCAATTAGTTAGCGATGACATGCCAGGTTCATCTATTATGGGTTTCCCTAGAGGTATAATTGCAACAGCATTATTTGAAAGCACTGGCAACAGCTCCTTTAAACCATTAATCGTGTAAATTTAAAATGAAATTTTAAATTTACACGATTAAACTAGATTCCATACTTGAACGAGATTTACTTATAACCGTCCAAAACGACTTAAATAAAATGCCGGCAACGGTATTGTTTGGCCCAAGGCAGGTAGGCAAAACAACAATGGCTAAGCAAGTAGCGTCAACAAATCCTGACGGATTTATTTACCTCGATATGGAGTTGCCATCCGATAGAATAAAACTTTCGGACATAGAGTTGTTTTTAGCTCCGTTGGCAAATAGAACCGTTATAATTAATGAAGTGCAATTAGTACCGGCGCTTTTTTCGGTTTTGCGTGCACTGATTGATAAAGACAGACATCCCGGCTGTTTTTTATTATTAGGTTCTGCCTCTCCTGATTTGCTGCAACAAAGTGCTGAATCACTAGCTGGCAGAGTTCGTTACAGGGAGGTATTTCCACTAACACTAAATGAGGTCGGTGGTTCTGAGAAACTAAATGACTTATGGTTCCAGGGGGCATTCCCTGACGCGTTTACAGCGGAAAATCACGGGGACGCAATGGATTGGCAGGCAGATTTTGTTCGAACATATGCAACAAGAGACATGGTAATGTTGGGATTGCCAATGACGGCAGTACAGATCGAAAGACTATTGCAGATGCTGGCACATATGCATGGTCAGTTAATAAACTTTAGCCAGTTGGCCCGGTCGTTGGGTCTCTCCCAGCCAACTGTTACCAACGCCATTAACTACCTTGAACAGGCCATGTTGATACGTACATTAAAACCATGGTATAACAATATGGGGAAGCGGTTGGTTAAAACATCAAAGGTTTATATCAGGGATACTGGCATGTTACATTACTTGTTGGGCTTAAGCAGCTATCAGGAATTGCTGGGGCATCCACAGGCTGGCAACAGTTGGGAAGGTTTTGTTATACAACAAATTCTGGCTGTATTACCACGCAAGTATCAGCCTTTTTTTCTATCGCACTTCCGGTGGCTCAGAACTAGATCTTTTATTGATGAAAGGAAATATAGCAGAGTATGCAATTGAAATAAAACTAAGTACAGCACCACAGTTAACAAGAGGCAATACAGAATCAGTGCTCGATGTAATGCCCTTAAAGCTGGCGGTTATTTCTCCTGTTTCCGGCAGTTTTTCAATAAAAGACAAATGGATGGTATATGGTGTTGAGGAATTCTTGAAAGAATTAAGTGTAAATTTTTAAATCATTATACCATGAATATTTTGATCATTACAATTGGAACCAACGACGTGCAAGTAAGCAACAATCCTGGAAATGGTTTCCAAATTGAGAATAATAGGTACAAATTATTTGGTATTTTATAAGGGGATACAGATGCAAATATTAAATCACTATGGGGAGACTTTGTAAATCAAAAGCGCTAATAAAGGATATGAATTATGTCGAAGTTTCGTAAAAACAACATCAAAACCGCCAGTTTCCATTCATCCAATTCAGACCGTAGAGCCTCATGCATTAAACAGCTTCATTATGGCCATCGAACTAAATAAAAAACAAAAGGAAGTTTTTGACCATCTCAGGGTCTTTGTAAAAAACACTACCCATAATACTTTCATACTTAACGGATTTGCAGGCACGGGAAAAACTTTTTTAGTCCAGGAGTTTGCCAAATACCTTAAAGCACAGAAGCTAAAGTACTCCCTGCTGGCAACAACCGGAAGGGCCGCTTCCGTATTGAAAGGAAAAACCGCGCTGCAGACTAATACGGTGCATGGTGAGCTATACCGTTTTTCTAAAATCGATGGAGATGATGATAATATTCCGGCTGATGCGCCTGCTACTGCCTACGGACAAATGAAACTCGTTTTTGAACCCAGGCTGCAGGATGAAAAAGATAAAATTTATATCGTAGACGAAGCTTCTATGCTGGGAAGCGAACTCGGCCCTGATACCTCGTTTGCAAGTTTCGGTTCTGGGCTTTTATTACCCGATCTCTTACAAGCAATTGGGGATAACAAAATTATCTTTGTGGGAGATCCCTGCCAGCTTCCTCCAATTTGTCAGACCTTAAGTCCTGCCCTTAACGAAACATGGCTGCTAAATGCTGGCAGAACAATAATGACCGGCACGCTCGATCAAATCATGCGCACACAGGAAGGAAATGATATCCTCCTTATCGCAGCCGATATACGAAACGCGGTGGGCAAGGCTAAAACGGCTAACTGGACAAAACTGCCTGCAAGAAACCGAAATAATTGTACGGTATTTTCTCATGCCAACAC
>JBBPYM010000106.1:0-5555 GCA_038199905.1 Chitinophagales bacterium
AAGATTATAGCTGATAGCCACCCGCACATTCCGGGTGTTAGAATTATTAACGCTTTGTACGTTAAAATTACTGCCTGTAGTAAAAGTCGTATACTGTTGCTGCGCAAACAGGTCGATTAGATTTATACTTAACACCAACCGCTTGTTGAGATATTTGGTCTGCACCCCAATATTCTGCGACAAATTGCTCCTCGACCTTCCCTGGGGACTTGCATATGAATTGTACCTTAAGTTTCCATCAAAAGATATCCGATCCGTTAATGTGTAATTATAATTCAGGCTGGTGTAAAAACTTCCCCCATCTTTATACTTATTTACCGTTTTATCGTACTCGCCATACTGGTTAAAAGTATAACCTGCACTTACATTCAGCCTGAACTTCCTTGAGAAACTGTATCCACCCCACATGCTTGCCTCATACTCATTCCGGTCTGAAATATTATTGTAAGTTATTTGCGTTTTGCCATCTGCAATCAAGGTTCGCAGGCGCTGGATAATATCCTTTACCTGGTTAAAACCAAGACCTATATTACCATAGAACTTACCCCGGTAAGTGCCGAAATTAAGATCATAATTATCTGCAAGCTGGGGCTGTAAAAACGGGTTGCCAAAACGCAGGTTATAAGGGTCATTATAATTAATACTTGGGTTCAACTCATCAATACCGGGACGACGAATGCTTTTACGGTAGGAAAGCGAGGCGTTCCATTCCTTTTCCCAGTCTTTCCGCAGGATAAAGTTGGGAAAGAAATTCCAGTACTGATTGGAGTTGTCGGGATTGGTATTATTGAAATCAAAAAGTATCTGCGTAAACTCTGCCTGCACGCTGGTTGTAAACTTCCACTTCTTTTCAAACTCAACGCTAATGCCTGTCCGCAGGCTACCAACGGTTTGGGTAAAATTAAAGTCGTTACTTAACAGCGGGTTGTTTACAAACACAGTATCTGTTCTGCGGAGAAAGTCCGTAATCAAAAGGTTGTTGTAATTGTTACGGTTAAGTGCTCCCCCAAACAACAACAGGGAGCGTTTCCATTTCAGGGGTTTATCGTAATTCATGATGAGACCGAAAGAATGATTCCGGTTATCGAACTTTTGCCGCTGCGTAGAGTCCAGCCCCGTAGATATTCCACTGCCATTAGAAAATCTTTGAAAGTAATTGCTGGCATTATCGGTGGTACCGAAATTATAATTTGCTATAAATCTCAATATCTCTCTGGGATCTTTGCCTTTATAGCGATAGTTGAAACTAAAAGAAGGATTGGTATTATCGCCGGATGTATTGTTCTGACGCTGACTAATACGATAAGGTGTTTTGCTGTTGTTGAGATTGGTATACTGCGTAAGCGTGCTATTCTTAAAATAATTAGCCGCAAACTGGGTGGTAAAATTTAAGTTGTTCTTTTTATTAAGTTCATAATCTAGGGACAACCTGAGGTTAGGTCTTAAATTTTTGTTCTGGTTGTTGTTCTGGGTGTTCAGCGAATTAGATGAATCTGCGTAAAAATTTTCTCTTGTGGAGTGACCGCCGCCATTCAAGCGATTCGCCCCTATACCAGCATAAATATTTGCAGCGAGCTTACGGTTACGATAGGACGCATTACCTGCAAAATTTCCCTCCCCTCTTGTGCCATAGGAAACAGATATCCTTCCGGTAAAGCCGATCTTTCCCTTCCTTGTTACAATATTGATCACCCCTCCGGCTTCATTGGCATATTGGGGTGGTGGCGTGGTCATTAATTCAATCTTCTCAATCGAACTACCTGGGAGTGATTCCAGCAGATCGGCCAATTGTTGCGAGTTCAGGTCGGTAGGTTTATCGTCAATCAGGATCTTCGGCTCTTTTCCTTTTAATAAAATCTTCCCTTCTGCGTCATTTGATATCAGCGGCATATTTTTCAAAAGCTCTGTTGTGCTGCTGCCTGCACTTAGCGCAGATTCACCAACGTTAAATGTGATCTTACCGTCTTTATTCTCGATCAGGGGTTTTTCTGCATACACCACCACCTCACTCAGTTCACTCGCTTTTTGGGATAATTTAATGTCGCCCAGGTTAAAATCAAATCGTTCTGCCCGCATCCTGATACTATCGATCGTTAGGGTGGCATATCCAACACCTGAAAATTGTACACTGTAATAGCCGAATGGTAACCTGTCCATTTCAAAGCCACCGTTCTTATCAGTAATGGTTGTGCGCCTGATGGATGAATCTGCAGAATGGCGGGCTGTAACTGTTATAGCCGCTATGGCCTTATTGGTAGCAGGATCTAAAACATTGCCTATTATCAGGCCGATGTCGTTTTTATTGTTCTGCGATGGCGTTTGCGAAAAAGATAACAAAACAAATGCGGATAACAGGCCAGTTAAAAAAATTCTCAAATGTGGGTTTTGCACAAAGATAATTGCCGGAGTCCAACTTCTCAACCCAAATCCAAACTTTAAAACCTATCTAATGCTGCCAACTTGTCATTTACAGCCAAATTACTATATTTGTGCCCTTCAAACTTATTAATGAAATGCTGGACCTGGTAAATAGTAAAGTTCATGAGGAGTTCCGACAAGGGGAAGCATTTATGCCTTTGACACAGGGCTCCGAAAATTATAGAAAAAGGTTTTACATAGAAAGCTATGGCTGCGCCATGAATTTTGCTGATAGCGAAGTAGTTGCTTCTATTTTGAACAACGAAGGTTTTGCGGCAACGAATATGTTAGAAGATGCCGATCTTATCTTCATTAATACATGCTCAATCAGGGAAAAAGCCGAACAAACAGTACGAAAAAGACTCACAGAGTTTAAGAAACTGAAGGTAGGCAAACCAGGCCTCATGGTCGGGGTGCTGGGGTGCATGGCGGAGCGGTTAAAATCAAAATTCCTGGAGGAAGAGAAATTGGTTGACCTGGTGATTGGTCCTGATGCTTATCGCATGCTGCCTGATCTTATCAGTGAAGCTGAAACAGGGCAAAAAGCAGTGAACGTATTATTAAGTCGCGATGAAACCTACGCCGACATTGCACCTGTACGGTTAAACAGCAATGGCGTATCAGCATTTGTAAGCATTATGAGGGGCTGTAATAACATGTGCTCTTTTTGTGTGGTACCATTTACAAGAGGCAGAGAAAGAAGCAGGGATGCGAATTCTATCATAAGCGAGTGTGAACAATTGCTAAACAACGGCTTTCGCGAAGTCACCTTACTGGGCCAGAATGTAGATAGTTACTATTGGGTGGATGAAGAACACGAAGAAACGGTAACTTTTGCAATGCTCCTGCAAAAGGTGGCACTGATTTCCCCGCTGTTAAGGGTTCGATTTTCCACTTCCCATCCAAAAGACATTACAGACGAAGTACTGTTTACTATTGCCAGGAATAAGAATATCTGTAATTACATTCACCTGCCCGTGCAGAGCGGCAGCACCCGTATACTCCAGCTCATGAACCGTACCTACACCAGGGAATGGTACATCGGCAAAGTAAACCGTATTCGAGAAATATTGCCAGACTGTGGCTTATCAACGGACCTGATAACAGGTTTCTGTACAGAAACCGAAGAAGACCACGTGGATACTTTGACCCTGATTGCGTATTGCAATTACGATCTTGCCTACATGTATTTCTATAGTGAGCGACCCGGTACCCTTGCCGCAAGACGTTTTAAAGATGACGTTCCTGAAACTGTAAAGAAAAAAAGGTTACAAGAGATCGTTACCCTTCACCGTCAAAAATCCCTGGAAAGCATGCAAAAAGACGTAGGTAAAGTGTTTACGGTGCTTATTGAAGGAAATTCGAAAAAAAGCGAGGAAGATTGGGCGGGTAGAAATGACCAGAACAAACTGGTTGTGTTCCCTAAAACAAATCCCCTGTTGAAAAAAGGAGATTATGTAGATGTTATTGTTAAGCAATGTACATCAGCCACCCTGCTGGGAGAAATCGTAAAGTCGCAGAATTAGTATTAAGACAAAGCAACAGCAAACCGCCGGGCGGGAACTGGAACTTTGGTAAAAAACGAGATTAATGGACCTACAATCAATAAAAAATCGGTTTGCAATAATAGGAAATTCGCCTTCTTTAAACCATGCCCTTAATACGGCGGTCCAGGTTGCCAACACAGATCTTTCCGTGCTTATCACAGGTGAAAGCGGCGTAGGAAAAGAAGTTTTCTCACAAATCATCCATTCATTAAGCGCAAGAAAACACAATCCTTTCATCGCGGTAAACTGTGGGGCCATACCCGAAGGCACGATAGACTCGGAATTATTTGGTCATGAAAAAGGATCTTTTACCGGCGCTCTCGATGCCCGCAAAGGATATTTTGAAAGTGTGAATGGAGGCACCATTTTCCTGGATGAAATCGGCGAAATGCCTTTGGGGACACAGGCTCGCTTGCTGAGAATGCTGGAAACCGGAGAATATATCAGGGTAGGATCCAGCAAAGTTCAAAAAACGGATGTAAGAGTGATTGCAGCCACAAACAAAGAATTGCTTGAATTTACCCAGACTGGCAAGTTCAGGGAAGATCTTTATTACCGACTGAGCACCGTCCCTATCCGCGTTCCGGCTCTGCGTGACAGAAGGGAAGATATTCCACTTTTATTCAGGAAATTTTGTGTGGACTTTGCAGAACGATATAAGGCTGCGCCAGTGCAACTGGATGACGAGGCTAAAAATCTGTTAATAAATTATCCATGGCCCGGCAACGTGCGCGAATTGAAGAATATTGCAGAACAGGTTTCCGTACTTTCACAGGATAAGAATATTTCGGGGCCGGTATTCAGAAGGTTTTTACCAGACAACTCCCCTAACAGGCTTCCTGTGCTGGCATCGCAAAACGGTTCTTCCAACGCTGATTTTTCTAATGAGAGAGACCTCTTATACAAACTCTTTTTCGACATGAAAAAAGATGTAACAGAATTAAAAAAGATGTTCGTGGATATCTTGAAAAACCCGGCTAATTCTTCCGCAGCAGTTGCATACGCCAAAGAAACGCTGATGCATGATTACCCAGTAATGAGCAACGAGTTTCAGAACAACCAAACCCCTGCGGCTCTGGTACAAGGGTCGCAAGCGGTACTGATAAAACATGATGAGATTCATGAACATGAAGACGTAGAAGAGTCGTTGAACATCATGGATAAAGAAAAAGAACTGATCATTAAAGCGCTGAGAAAGCACAAAGGAAAACGCAAAGATGCTTCCACAGACCTGGGCATCAGCGAAAGAACGCTTTACAGGAAATTGAAGGAATACGACATAGTTGAATAATTCAGTTCTTCCACCCAAAATGATTTGCATGAAGTCGGAAAAGAAATGACAGTATCTGTAGCAAACATTGAATGATGCCTGAAATTGATACTCAAATAAAAAAATTATGAAATCACTAAAAACCTGTCTTTCATTGGTATTCCTTGCCATTTTATTGGTAAACCTGACAGGATGCAGGATTTACCGCTTTAGGGATGTAAATATCGATCCGGATATTAAAACGGTAAAAGTGAATTATATCGAAAACAGGGCAAGGTATAAGAACCCACAACTTAGTCCGCAGCTGTCTGACAAGCTTC
>JBBPYM010000107.1:0-13075 GCA_038199905.1 Chitinophagales bacterium
ACTTTCGGGGTGTCGATAACAGGTTTGGCTTTGAGTAGCACCGAATACAGTTTAATTTCTTCCTGGCCCCTGGCCCAATATAACATGGAAGTGCCAACTACTATAAAAAAAAGAAGGATTAAGGCAAGGCGGACAGGCTTTTTAGAAAAAAGAGAAGTTTTACCGGCAGTTCTTTCCGGTACGATACGCGCATTATTCATGAAGGCCGGGATTAAGGTTTTCAAATGCAAACATAGAAACAATAGTTGAATAATGCAAACCTTTGGGGAAATCCTAAATATCAGGAAGTATTTTATCAAAAGGCCACTGTGTCCTTTGTGCCTTCTTCGTGTTCTTTGTGGTTAAAAAAATCACCGCATACGATTAGGTATTTATAACCTGTTGTATTAGATTTTTTCATAGGGGGGCACAAGGAGAACCCACACATTTATTATGATTCCTTCATAAAGAGCAAAGTCAACATTCTATCAAAAGGCCATTGTGCCCTTTGTGCCTTCTTCGTGTTCCTTGTGGTTAAAAAAATCACCGCACACGAACTATTAGATATTTTGTAGCGCTTAGTACGAGGCCTTATCTTCTTTGTCGCCCCACTCATTAAAAACCTCAATAGCCTGCTCACCCCCCACCCTTACCATCTGGATTTTCCTTAATGGCAGCGCACAATTTATCTCATCATAAATAAAAGAATCATCAAATCCAATCCGGGCAGCGTCTTCCCGGGTATTGGCGTAGTACACCTTTTTTGGCCTGGCCCAATAAATGGCACCCATGCACATCGGGCATGGCTCGCAGGAAGTATAAATTTCACAATCTTCTAATTGAAAAGCGCCCAGGTTTTTGCAAGCCTCCCTTATAGCCACTACTTCAGCGTGTGCCGTAGGATCATTCGTCGAAGTCACCCTGTTCCAGCCCCTGCCTACTACCTCATCTCCCCTTACCACAACACAACCAAAGGGGCCGCCATCGTTGGCGCTTACCCCATAACGTGAAAGAGCAATAGCTTCTTCCATAAATCTCAGCTCACGATCCATATAGATTCGATTTTATTAAAAAAGATATAAAAGTTCTTTAATCGTCATACCCTAAGTTCCCGATAAATGCGTGCCTTCTTCAATGGCCCTCTTACGGATTTCCTCAAGTTTTTTAGTACCATAAGTAAGCCTGGTGATGAGTACAAACAGAACCGGCACAATAAAAATCGCAAGGGCCGTAGCAGCGATCATCCCACCCAACACAGTCCACCCTATGGTAGAGCGTGCCTGCGCACCTGCACCGGTAGAGAGTGCCAGCGGCAGAACGCCCAGGATAAATGCCAGGGAAGTCATGAGAATAGGCCGTAAACGAAGTTTCACGGCTTCCAGCGTTGCCGGCACAATAGGGATGCCGTTGTCAACACGTTCCTTGGCGAATTCAACAATAAGAATAGCGTTTTTTGCAGCGAGGCCGATGAGGGTAATCAAACCAATCTGTGCGTAAATATTATTATTCAGTTTAGGCAACAGCGTAAGAGTCAGAATCGCTCCAAATGCTCCCAATGGCACCGCCAGCAGCACAGAAAATGGTACGCTCCAGCTCTCATACAGCGCCGCAAGAAAAAGAAAAACAAAAATGATCGACAGCCCGAAAATAAGTGTGGAACTATTACCTGCACTGAGTTCTTCCCGGCTTAAACCAGAAAACTCATATCCGTAACCTGCGGGTAAAACTTTCGCGGCAACGTCTTTAAGCACGTCAAGCGCCTCGCCACTGCTATGTCCTTCACTGGCACTACCGTTTATCTCAGCCGTACGGAAAAGATTATAATGTGAGATCAAAGGTGCGCTTTCAGTTACCTTGTACGTGATAAGCGTGGACAGGGGAATCATTTGTCCTGCAGTGTTTCGGACATAATACTGTTCAATATTTTTAATGTCTGCCCTGAATGCAGTGTCTGCCTGTGCAACCACCCTGAAGTTCCTGCCATAAAGTGTAAAGTCATTAACATAACGGCTGCCCAGAAAGGTCTGCATGGTGTTATAAACTTCCGATAGCGATATACCTAGTTTCTTAACCTTTTCCCTATCTACATCTACCTGGTAACCTGGCGTTCTGGCGGTGAAGAACGAAAACACCCGACTAAGCTCCGGCCGTTTGTTGGCCTCGGCGATAAAGGACTGCACCACTTTTTCAAATTGTTTTATATCGTCTGTGCTCTCCCGCTGCTGCAGTTCAAAAGTAAAACCACCCGTCTGGCCGAGGCCGGGTATCGCTGGTGGCGAAATAACAATAACATTAGCGCCCTTGATCGAAGAAAATTTTTGCTGCAGCGTGGCAATTAAACTGCTTAACTGGAGCGACTTGTCTTTTCTCTCGTCCCATGGTTTTAGCTGGGTAAAGATTGTACCGCTGTTTGACTTTGTAGCAAACGTAACAACATTCAGTCCACCAAGTCCGGCAAAATGAGCAATACCAGGCGTTTCCTTCATTATATTCATCATGGTATCCAGCACTTCAAGACTTCTCGTTGTGGAAGATGCCTCCGGTAATTCATAAGTAACAAACAGGCGACCCTCATCTTCCGTTGGCAGAAATCCTGTAGGCTTGCTTTTAAATAAAAGTCCCGTGCCAACAAAAATGCAGATCAATACTACGATAACGTACGGCGCATACCGGATACACTTCTTCACGTTCATCGTATAGGACAGGGTTCTTCTTCTGAACCATTCGTTGAACTTGAAAAAGAATTTATTCAGTCCCCGCGAATTTTTATCCAGGTGCATCGGTCTCAGGAACAGCGAACACAATGCGGGAGTAAGCGTGAGCGCCACAAAAGCCGATATCAGCACCGAGATAGCTATAGTGATCGCAAACTGCTGGTATAGTTTTCCCACGATGCCAGGAATAAAACCAACGGGTATAAACACAGCCGCCAATATCAAAGCTATGGCTATCACCGGCCCCGAAATGTCCTTCATGGCTTTTTTGGTAGCCTCCTTCGCCGACAGCTTTTCTGTATCCATATAATGCTGTACGGCTTCAACCACAACGATCGCATCATCTACCACGATACCAATGGCCAGTACAAAACCAAACATGGTGAGCGTGTTGATTGTAAAACCCAGTGGAATAAAGAATGCGAACGTACCGATGATAGAAACCGGTATCGCCAATACAGGAATTAATGTTGCGCGCCAGCTTTGAAGGAACAAGAACACTACGAGGGTTACCAGGCCGAGTGCTTCAAGCAGTGTAATTACAACTTCATGGATGGATACTTGCACCACCGAAACTGCTTCAAAAGGCACCACATAATCAACGTCTGCGGGAAAAGATTTCTTCATTTCCTTCATAGCAGCATAAATGCCTTTTGCAACATCGAGCGCGTTGCTGCCAGGTGCCTGGTACACTAACAGGTAAGAGGCTCTTTTGCCATCTACAAATGAGTTATTTGAATAGCTGAATTTGCCCAGCTGTATACGGGCGATATCTCTCAGGTACACAATAGAGCCATCTTCAGGTTTGGTGCGCACGATCATATTCCGGAATTGCTCTTCCGAATTCAGCCGGCTGTTTGTGAAAACAGTGTATTCAAATGCCTGGGATTTTGGTTGAGGTGATGATCCCACTGAACCGGCTGCGATTTGTATGTTCTGCTCCTGGAGGGATGAGATTACGTCGTTTGCGGTCATGCCGAGTTGTGCAAGCCTGTCGGGTTGTAACCAGATGCGCATACTGAAATCATCTGCACGCGTAAAAATATCACCCACACCATTCACGCGCAGCAGTGCGTCTCTGACAAATATATTGGTATAGTTATCCACGAAAGTTACATCATGCGACCCTTTGGGAGAAAACATAGCGACCAGCATGAGTATGCTGGGACTGCGTTTGCGTGTTGTAAGACCAAGACGTTTTACATCATCCGGTAGGGATGGAGTAGCAATGCCCACCCTGTTCTGGATATCCAGCGCAGCAATATCGGGGTTGGTACCTACCTTGAGCGTAACGTTGATGGTTGTACGCCCATCATTGGTACTGTTACTGGAAAGATATGCCATACCAGGCGTGCCGTTTACCTGCGTTTCTATCGGCGTAGTTACCGTTTGCTCCACTGTTTGTGCATCGGCACCCGTGAAACTACCGGAAATCTGCACGGTCGGCGGCGTGATCTCAGGATATTGGCTGACAGGCAGATTTAATATTGCCAAAATTCCCACCAGCACGATCACAATGGAAATAACAATAGCCGTAATGGGCCTTCGTATAAAAATATCTGCGATCATTTTTTTCCTTTAGGTTTTAGTTGGCCGGTGCCACGTTTTCTGGAGAGGCTTTAACTTTTGCCCCGTCTTTAAGTTTTTGTATTCCCTCCGTTGCTATTACCAGGTTTGGCTCCAGGCCTTCCATCACTATAACATTCTCATTAATCCTTGTACCCAGTTTTACTTTCGACTGCGTTACGGTGCTGTCATGAACAACGTACACAAAATATTCACCCATCTGTTCCACCACTGCTTTGTAAGGGATCAGTATCTTTTGCTCATTACCATTATTCTGTACAGTTACCGTGCAGCTCATGCCCGGCTTAAGTTTGCCTTTTGTATTATCAAACACCACCCTTACCTTAATGGTTCCGGTTTGCGCATCAACCGCCCTGTCAATGAAAGCCACGTGTCCGGGTTCAGCATACTGAGTAAGGTCAGGCATTAATATTCTGAAAGTGGTATCTTTTGATTTGGCACCCTGCTGCTGGAGTTGAACGAAACGTGAGATTTCTTTTTCGTCTATTGCAAAATCCACCGCTACCGGGTTGTCCGAAGAAACAGTATTTAAAATCGACTGCCCCGGTGCAACCGCGGCACCCAGTTTAACCTGGGAAATACCGATCGTGCCGGTAAGGGGTGAAGAAATTACTGAGTAGCCTAAAGTAGACTTAACATTTTGCACATTGGCCTGTGATGCTGCCACCTGCATTTTAGAAGCTTCCAGGTCAGCCAGCGCATGATCAAGTGTTTGTTTGGCAATGGCGTCTTTTTTGGCTAGCTCGTTATAGCGGTCAGCGTCCTGTTGCGCCCTGGCAAGGTTTGCTTTCGCCACGTTCAAGTTGGCTACCGACTGGTTATAAGTTGCCTGGTATTGTTGCTGATCGATTGTATATAATTTCATGCCCTTGGTTACACGCTGGCCATCTTTAAAATGTATACCGGTGATGTAACCAGATACCTGTGGGCGTAATTCAACTTCATTCAACGCGGTCACTGTACCCGGATACTGGTCGTAAAAAGTGGCGGTCCCTTCGATAACCTGGTAAGTTGATATTGCCACTGCTGGTGGCGCAGGCGGCGGCCCGGCAGGTTTTTTGTCACCACATGCGGTAATCAACAGTAGACTCAAAATGGTTATACCTGTCAAGCATAATCTATTATTCATGATAGAGAATTGATTTTTAATTAATATTTATAGTGCCCAGCGCTTTCTGCATATCGAGTTTGCTGGCCAGAACATTGTACAACGCATTCAAATAATTCAGCTGCGCAGCACGCAAATCGGTTTCGGCGATGATTACATCAAGATAAGTTTTGATACCCGCGCTATACTGTAATCGGAGTGTATTATAAACATCATCCGCCAGCACCAGGTTTTCCTTGAGGGCCTGCCAGTCGGCCAAATTACCTTTGTACGATGCCATTGCCTGCGCATACTCCGCGTCTATCTGGCTATTGATGGCTGTTATATCCCATTTAATTCTTGTCAACTGCAGGTTGGCGCCCCGTAAATTATAATTTCGTTTATTACCCTGGAAAATAGGTAGTGACAATTGCAGTCCCAAGAAAGAACTGGGATATGCGCTGTTGTAGAGATTGCTGAACTTCTCGTTCTGAAATTGAGGTGTATAATTTGCATTAGCCGACACTGTTGGGAGGTAACTCCATTTATAATATTTAAGGTTGGCCTGTAAAAGACTCTGCCGTGTTTGCAACAACTGGTTCTCGATACGGTTAGTATATTGAACTTTTTGAAGTGTGTCAGTAAATACTTCCCGTTCCATCTGCAGGCTATCGTAGATAATTTCGAAATCGCTGCTGGTTGGATATCCCATTAGTTGTTTGAGGTAGGCATTTTTTGCGAGTATCAGGTCTTGTGCACGCTTCCTGTCGGCCTTGGTATTGTTTAAAGCTATCTGTGCCCTTTTGTAATCTATTTTATCTACTATGCCGCCTTCATATTGGTTGAACGCATCCTTAAGGCTTCGCTCAAGTCGCAGGATGTTTTCATCAAGCACTTCAACCTGCTTTTGGGTGAGGAGCAGGTCATAGTATGCTTTACTAACTTCAACGATTACATTGATCTTGTTACTGGTGGTAGTTTGCTGCACTTCTTTGCGTACGTCTTTAGCTGTCCGGTTGGCAAGTAAAAGATCTGAGTTGAAAATTGCCTGGTTTACTCCGAACTGCACATTTGAACTGTTCCTCACACCAATAGTAACAGGTCGTTTTACACCACTGGCGTCAGGAAAGAAAGATGTAGGCAACTCTAAATAATGCTGAACTGCATAGTTGAGCGCCACCTGTGGATACCAGTCTGCAAGTTTGGATTTAATAGTAGTTTCAGTAATTTCTTCATCAATAAGCGATTGCCTGATGAGCGGCTGATTTTTCAGCGCATATTGTATACAGTCAGACAAACTGGCTTTATCCAGCAGGGAGTCACCATTTTCTTGAGCGAAGGTTATGCAGGGACAAATAATAAAAGATAAAAATGCCCGCAAAGAAAGGAGTCTATTCATAAATCGGTTGTCGTAATTAATAATTTTATCTGCACTGGGTGCAAATTACTGGCATGCAAAGCGTATCATCGGAAAATTTTCTATCCGGGTACGGGTTAGAAATTTTGTCAGCTAACTACTTCTTCCATTTTAAGCAAACATTAACATTACAATCTTCATAATGTTTAATCTCATTTTCATACGCAAACCAATTGTTAATGGGTCAGGCATTTCTTCAAACAGGTATCCAGGCGGGAGTGCAAATATCATAATAAATTTCGGTTGTTGTGTTGACAAAAAAATAACCACAGAGGAAAACTCTGTGGTTATTTTAACTCTACCCCCGGTAACTCTTTGTTAGCTTACAACTTCACTGTTTCATGGGCATCGTTACGAAATACTACTACCCCGTCAAAAACATCCACGAGTACCGGCTGAGACTTATCAATTGAACCGGCCAGTATTTTTTTACTAAGCTGGTTTACAATTTCTTTTTGAACCAGTCTTTTCAACGGCCTTGCACCCAATTGCGCGTCAAAACCGTTTTCGGCAAGGAAGTCAATAGCGTAATCACTAAATTCAAGCTTGATACCATTTTTAGCAACAAGGCTCTTCAGGTTTTGCAATTGTATTTTGATAATACCCTTGATCTCCTTTTTCAGCAATGGCTGAAACATGATCACTTCATCTATACGATTAAGAAATTCCGGCCGGATGGTTTGACGTAACAGATCCATCACATCAATTTTTGTCCTGTCAACAACTTCTTCCTTATTTTTTTCAGTAACATTTTCAAAATTGGCCTGGATGATATGGCTGCCGATATTGCTGGTCATGATAACAATTGAATTCTTGAAGTTTACTACCCGTCCCTTGTTATCAGTTAATCGCCCATCGTCAAGCACCTGCAGCAGGATGTTAAATACGTCAGGATGTGCTTTTTCGATTTCATCCAGCAACACTACGCTATAAGGTTTTCTGCGCACAGCTTCGGTTAGCTGACCACCTTCGTCGTAACCAACATAACCCGGAGGCGCACCGATAAGGCGGCTCACCGCATGTTTCTCCTGGTACTCACTCATATCGATCCTCGTCATCATGCTGTCATCGTCGAACAGGTATTCTGCCAGTGCTTTGGCGAGTTCTGTTTTACCAACGCCGGTAGTACCCAGGAAAATAAAGGAGCCGATCGGTCTTTTTGGATCTTGCAAACCGGCCCTGCTGCGCCGGATAGCATCAGCAACCGCTTCAATTGCTTCATCTTGTCCAACCACACGTTTATGAAGCTCCTGTTCAAGGTTCAATAGTTTATCCTTCTCGCTCTGCATCATTTTACTAACCGGTATCCCGGTAGCTCTTGCCACATTTTCAGCGATATCTTCAGCATCCACTTCTTCTTTTAACAAACGTTTTTCGCTGATGAGATCCAGTTCAGATGTAGAGGTTGCAACTATATTCTCCTGCTCTTTAATCTTGCCGTACCTGATCTCCGCGACCAGTCCGTAGTTTCCCTCGCGCTCTGCCTTTTCAGCACCAAGCCGGAGGTTTTCAATTTCAGCTTTCGCGTTTTGTATTTTATCGACGATCTCTTTTTCCTGCTGCCATTTAGCTTTAAAAGTATCACGCTGAACAGAAAGGTTTGCGATCTCGGTACCTAGTTCCTTTAGTTTTGATTCGTCATTATCACGTTTGATGGCTTCGCGCTCAATTTCCAGTTGGCGAATCCTGCGGTCGAGCTCATCGAGCTCTTCCGGCATGCTGTTCATCTCAAGACGCAACTTTGCTGCGCTCTCATCTATCAGGTCAATTGCTTTGTCTGGCAGAAAACGATCGGTAATATAGCGATGAGAAAGTTCTACCGCTGCGATGATAGCCTCATCTTTGATACGAACATGATGGTAGCTTTCGTAACGATCTTTTAATCCACGCAATATGGAAATAGCATCTTCTACGCTAGGTTCCCCGATAATAACCTTTTGAAAACGGCGTTCGAGCGCCTTGTCCTTTTCAAAAAATTTCTGGTACTCACTCAAGGTTGTAGCACCAACTGCTCTTAATTCACCCCTTGCCAGGGCGGGTTTTAGGATGTTCGCTGCATCCATTGCGCCTTCACCGCCACCTGCGCCCACCAGCGTATGTATCTCATCAATGAACAAAATAATCTCTCCGTCGCTGCCGGTTACTTCGTTTATAACACTCTTCAGGCGCTCCTCAAACTCGCCCTTATACTTGGCTCCTGCGATCAGTTGGCCCATATCAAGTGCATAAATAATTTTAGACTTGAGGTTTTCCGGCACATCGCCATTTACTATTCGATGTGCAAGTCCTTCTGCGATGGCGGTCTTACCAACACCAGGTTCACCAACCAATATTGGATTATTCTTATTCCTGCGGGAAAGAATGTGTAATGTTCTCCGTATCTCTTCATCCCTGCCGATCACCGGGTCCAGCTTTCCTGCTCTTGCCAGTTCGTTCAGGTTCTTACCATATTTATTTAAAGCATTAAATTGAGTCTCCCCGGTTTGAGAGGATATCGTTGAACCTTTCTTTAATTCTTTGATCGCCGCGATCAATCCTTTTTCATTAAGTCCGGCATCCTTTAAAAGTTTGGAAGTGTTATCACTACCCTGTAGCAATGCAAGCACCAGGTGTTCTACACTCACGAACTCGTCGTTGAAAGTCTTAAGATCAGCGGTAGCTCTTAAAATTACGCTGTTCATATCCCGGCTGATGGTCTGCGCAGGCTCACCACCCTGTACACGTGGCAGCTTGCCAATGCTCTCATCAAGCTTGGACAATACAAAATTGGTGTTGACATTATTTTTCTTGAGCAGGTATTCTATCGGACTGTCTTCTTCCTTCAACAATGCTTTTAAAAGATGATCCGTTTCAATATTCGGGTTCTGGTTGTTAAAAGCTAATTGCTGGGCCTGTTGTATGGCCTCCTGCGATTTGATGGTAAAATTATTCAGATTCATAATTAAAGCATGATTGTAAATTATTAAATCGCGATTCTTTTTGTGAACATTTATACAAATCTCAAAGTGGATGCTTGGATGATAAGACAAATGCATAAATTTAAAGTTGGAACGCTGTTTAAACCTTCTCAAACTTTCAATTAATGCTGCAAATTCGAATCCAGAACAGATTTCAGGAAATTATGTCATTAAAAGGCGGGACAACATGCTTGAATTACCGTCTGTTATTGACTTTCATGCTATTCTTTCAGGCCGCGAGTGCTCAGTACAATTTTTCTGAAGTTGACCAGCTTATAACATCACGAAAACAATCAATGGGTGGAAAAATCGTGACCCTGGTGGCCAAAGACGGCAAGATTGTGTACAAAAACGAGGTGGGAGAAGATTTTAAAATGGAAACGCCTCAACCAATCGGCACCAGCAGCAAATGGCTCACGGCAGCGCTCGTGATGACCTTTGTTGAAAAAGGCGAATTGTCTCTTGATGATCCCATTAGCCTGTATCTTCCGTTGTATACTACTTACAGCAAAAGTTATATCACAGTGGGGCATTGTATGGCGGAAATCACTGGAATTGAATCAGAGCCCAGGAAGGTTACAAAAATACTGCAGAAGAAAAAGTTTGAAACACTGGAGGATGAAGTTAATTACTACGCTGCCCACAAAGACATTGTCGCGCAACCGGGCAAGGAGTTTTTTTATGGTGATATAGGCTATAATGTAC
Source organism: Chitinophagales bacterium (assembly GCA_038199905.1). Lineage (GTDB taxonomy): Bacteria > Bacteroidota > Bacteroidia > Chitinophagales > Chitinophagaceae > JADCRZ01. The sequence goes on from JBBPYM010000107.1 coordinate 10,447, forward strand.
TTGGGCGGGTGTTAGAAGTGATTGCGAAAAAGAAACCCTTCTCAAAGCTGATGCAGGAAAGAATTACTAAACCGGCCGGTATGAAAAAGACCAACTTCATGAACGACAGGGGATCAGAAGATCCGTCTTCAGGGGCCGTATCTACTGCGGGTGATTATATAAAATTTATGACGATGCTGTTGAATGATGGTGAAGTCAACGGCAAAAAGATACTTAGCAAGGAATCGATCGAAGAAATGGAGAAGGCAATGTTCAGCTCCCTTCCGGTGAAAAGCGCACCAAAGTTTGCACAGGGTTTTAATTATGGCCTGGGTGTATGGGTGCAGGAGGCAGACAAGAGCGGCAGAGGCCGTGTGATCAGTTGCCCTGGTGTTGGTGGCACATGGCCCTACATCGACAGGTGCCGAAAGTATGCATGTATTGTACTTACTCCTCAACGGGACACAGAACAACTGCAGCAAACATTTGTACAGATAAAAGAAGCGGTGGAGAAGCAATTCAAAAGCGACTGCAATTAACGCATATCTTCCTGATCGCAAAAGGGAAAAGTCTGCAAAGAAAACGTGGAATAAACTTATACGTTATCTTTGCAGACTTTTCCCTTTCTAATACAATTAAAAGAAGCGCCACACAAGACTGCTAGTCAGCCTTCTTCACAAACACCAGTCTCGCCCTGTCAGCCTTGTATATTTTGTTATAAAAATCAACCATTTCATTGTAATCTTCCGCGGGGAAACGGCCGCTGAGTTGTTGCATGTTTCGGTAGTAATATATCTTATCCCCCGAAACTTTAATCATAGATGAATAAGTCCCGAATTTACTTTCCTCGTGGTTATCTTTTGAAAGCATTTCAGGTGTATACCCCGCAGGTATCGTAATCTCTATCGAATCAATATCTGTGTATTCATAAGACAAGTCTATATCAAACTGGCGTGATGTGTCGATCGCCAGTTTGCGGTGAGACCTTGAAAGTATATTCGGCACGATAAATAACCTTTTACCTGAAACCTGCGCATAATCATTGGCGGTAATCTTCAAGTTTTCAGTAATGCTGGGCAGTGCGGATGGATGCTCTTTGTAGTCGAAACTTACCACGTCGTAGTTTGGCAGGTCTATTTCTTTTTTCAGGTATTCAAGTACTTTATCTTTAGCAAGACCATTTATGAGGTCATGCACATCATCCTCCTGGCGGCCCCGGTAAACGGTTTGTATATCGGTGCTTAGTTTGCCTTCCGCATCAACCTGGGCATGTATGTTGCGGGTCTGTAAATTATCCTTAATATTATATTTAGGGGTCCTGATCAGTGTGCCGCCGTCTTCTTCAACCATTAACACGTAACGGTCGCTGGTGAAGCTACCCAGGTAACCCGGTGGTAAGGTCTGACTCGTGCATTCAAGCCACATGGTGTCTTTTGCCATAGGAACACTAAGAATAACATGGTTAAACTGTGAAGAAGGAAAATCAGCCATGAAAAAATTGTTACCATCCCCTGCTTTAACTAACGTGTAACAGGATCTAATACCGGCTTCTTTTAAAAGAGAGTACATATAATTTGTAAGCGCTTTACAATCTCCGTAACGGTTAGCGGCAACATATTTTGCATCAAAAGGTTGCCACCCGCCGATACCCAGCTGGATACTTATATAACGCGAATTCTTCTGCAGAAAATTGTACAGTATGCTCACTTTTTGTTTTTCATCCTTTTCACCATCCGTTAAGTCATGTACGGCCTGACGGATATTATCAGGCAAAACATCCCTGCCGCTTTTTAACGCATAAACAAATTTCCCAAAATCCTGCCAGCTGGCCATGTTACCCTTATATCCCTGGATCTGGAACTGCACCGGAGCCATACATACTACGGGTGTTATCTCGTACCAATGCGGTGAGGCAAATTCTTCCTCGATGGCCGCGATGTTTTTCAGTTCCCAGGTATATGTTTTTGAGGATTTTTGTGTTGTAATTACCGGGTTGGTCTTGATGTTGAAAGTCTTATAACGGAAATCGATTCCCTCGGGCAATTCAATCGTAACCTTCCCGTTTTCCAGTGAAACATTTTCATCATCCAGCGGCACCCAGCCCGGGTAAAACATGGTATTGTTAAACCTCATCGAAATTTCATATTCCACTGTGTATGGATATATTTTGTGATAAAAACTATGAAACTTGGTCCGGTTGTCATCAGCAAGATTACTGTCGTCGTTACTACTCCTATCTTGTATATCAGACTGTTTCAGGCTCTTGATTTTCTTCCCATTTTCATCGTAGATCCTGCCTTCAATAGATTCTACCGATTGCAGTTTATCATAATTTTCCAGGCAATGCGCAAACTTATCCCCTTTCTCATTGAGAATGGTGTATGCCACTTTCTGATAGTATCTTGCCTTATCCACACTTATAACTTCAAAGCGTTTATCCTCATAACGCTTAACGGCATGCGCATTTTTTAGTAACGCTACAGGAATTTTGTTAACCGCGTACTCAATGTCACCTGCGCGCGACTGAATAGCAACGGCAATCACTATAATAAATATTAATAATCTTTTCATATTTCTACTGGCAGGTTATGCCAACTCCTACTTAAATTGTTATTTGCTTTCAACATATAAATACTACAGCCAGGTACTA
>JBBPYM010000108.1:0-3591 GCA_038199905.1 Chitinophagales bacterium
AAGAAAAAGATAGTATTATTCGCCAGCCTGTCAGTTGCGTTTTTAATGATAGCACCCGGGTGCAAAAAGATCCTGGAAGTCAAATCTGAATCAAGTATTACCGAGGCCGTTTATTTCAAGAACGAAGGTGATTTTGAACCTTACCTAACGGGTATCTATACTTCCATGCGCAGTTTTGCAAACAATATAACCTATGGTACCGAGCGTAGTGAAGAGCTCATCTCGGCTTCCAATTCCAGGTTTACAGTTGCGTGGTCACAGATCCTAACCCCATCGTCGGGGGCTATAAACTATAATGCATGGTACCAGGCCATCGGCCATTGCAATTTATTGTTGGAAAGAATAAAGGATTTTCCTTTTTCCTCTCCAGATGCTAAAAGCAGGATTGAGGCTGAAACATACGCCTTAAGGGCTTATTTCTATTTTCACCTCACCCGTGTAATTGGTGATACTCCTTTGATGTTGCAGGCTGTTACCGATGAGAACGTTCCATTGCTGTCACGGTCCGCTGCGAAAGAGGTAATGGTACAAATACAATCTGACCTGGATGCTGCCATTTCAAGGTTAAAATCTATAAGCCAGTTCTCACCCCTTAATTACCCAACCAGGTACCGGTTTGCTTATGGTTCTGTACAGGCATTGAAAGCTGATGCCAAACTCTGGAGTGCAAAAGTACTGGGAGGCGGAAACGCGGATCTGAATGATGCCATTGCAGCCCTTACCGAAGTGGAAAAAACAGGCCGCACGCTTAACACGGATTTTAAGAACGTAACTGGTATCAGGGCAGGAGCAAACCCGGAAATAATATTAGCCGCTTTCTTTTTAAGAGATGAAACAGGCGCAAACTATGGATTAAATGCGTTGCCTTTTTTAACCGGCATCCAGGGGGCACTCAACCTCGACAGTCTTCCCTATACGCAAACAACGGTAAATGGGCAGGGAGCTTACCAGATCAGTCAGCAGTCCAGGGCACTATTCAATAATTTTCCAAATGATAAAAGAATACCCTTTACCTGGGTAACTGAAAGACAGGCGTCGGGCCCTAAGATCTCATGGATCACAAAATACCCTGGTACAAAATATACCGATGACAGGGTCTCTGATAACGACGTTATCATGTACCGGCTGGCTGATATATTCCTGATGAAAGCGGAAGCCTACGCAGCCATAAACACTTTCCCCACTGCCATCGATTACCTTAACAAGGTCCGCAATCGTGCAGGCAACGGAGATTATAGCGGTGCCGTTGATAAACTTTCCATAGAAAGAGAAATCGTCAGTGAACGCGGCAGGGAGCTTTTCTTCGAGAACAAACGCTGGTTTGACCTGGTACGTTTTCATAAAGGGGGAACAATAAATATCTATACCTATGTTCCCAACCTCGTTGGAAAAACAACACCGCTGTTCTGGCCGCTGAACACAACCGTGCTGGGCAATAATGCCAGCATCGTGCAAACACAAGGCTATTAATAAATCGGCGGTTGGGCTGATATAGGCACGCGCTTAAGGTGGCCGTATAAAAATATCGATCAAACCGAAGTTGAAAAGGCCCGAACTGTATACAACAAGTTGCTGCCAGAATTTAATGAAAGTTATGCATATAAGACTATCTAAAAGAACCATTGTTATGATAAAAAAGAATCCTGCGTTAATAAACGGAAAGGCCAGTCTGCTGGTTTGTTTCCTGGCTATTGTGCTACTTACATTAGTCGGATGCAGCACTGCCCGGCATTCTTCCCGCGACCTGGTCCTTTCTGATTCCACTATTGTATTTGAACCGAGCGAAGGAACGTATGCTTCCATGCGTATACCTGCCCTGGTTTGCACACCGAAGGGAACGCTGCTGGCGTTTTGCGAAGGAAGGGTGGGCACATCAAGCGACTGGGCTGAAATGGACCTTTTAATGCGCCGCAGTACAAATGGCGGAAAAACCTGGGAACCTTATCTCGTTATAGCCCCAAGACAAGGGAAAAGTCCTACCAGCAATCCTACGCCTATAGTTGATAAAAATGGAAACATTCACTTATTATATCAAAGGGATTATGCCCGGGCGTATTACACCAGCTCTGTGGATGATGGTAAAACCTGGTCGCCGGCTGTGGATATCACCTATGCTTTTGAAGCATTCAGGCCCGACTACGACTGGAAGGTGTTGGCTCCTGGTCCGGGACATGCTATTCAATTGAAAAATGGTCGCCTGCTTGCGCCCGTGTGGTTAGCAAACTCGGAGAAAATGGAACCGCACCGTAGCCATTTTCCTTCTTGCATGGCTACAATTTATAGTGATGATTTAGGCAAAACATGGAAAAGAGGAGATATCGTTGCTGACAACTCGCCAAAAATAAAAAACCCCAATGAAACGATGGCTGTTGAACTGGCCGATGGAATGGTAATGCTCAACATAAGGAACCCCACAGACATTCACCAGCGAGCGGTTTCGTATAGCGCCGACGGTGCCACAAATTGGTCGGCGATAGCTTTTGACGAGGAGCTTTTTGAACCAGTTTGCATGGCGAGCATCATCCGGGTTTCAGGCGCGCAAGGCGGAGATAAGAATCGCTTGTTGTTTGTAAATCCAGATAGCAGGAACATTGCTAAACACCCGCGCCAGAACCTCACAGCAAAACTTAGCTATGATGAAGGCAAGAGCTGGACGGTACAGAAAGTGCTGAACCCGGGAGCGTCCGGTTACTCCGACCTTGCAGTGGCACCGGATGGAACAATCTACTGTTTATATGAAACCAATACAGTAGGAAAAGGATTTAACTATAGCCTGGTTTTAAAGCGTTTCACCGTATCATGGCTCACAGGTGGAAAAGATACCTGGAAGAAAAGTAAACGGAATTAAACCTGTTGCTAACAGGCACGAATAACCGATGAAAAAACAGGCTTTACTTTTTTATCAATAAAGATAGTACAATGAAAATAGAAGGTTTGATAGCAGCAACATTTGGTGCTTTTAATGAAGACGGATCTCTAAACCTGGTACTGATTCCCTCCATCGTAGATAAAATGGTGGAGGATGGATTATCGGGCGTATTTATATGCGGTACAAACGGGGAAGGCCCGAACCTGACTATCGAAGAAAGGATGTTGGTTGCTGAGGCTTATGTAAAAGCTGCCAGTAAAAGAATTTTAGTTCTTGTACATGTGGGCCATCCCTCTATCGCAGAAGCTAAAAAATTGGCCATCCATGCTGAAATGATCGGGGCAGATGCCATCTCTTCCGTAGCTGCTTTTTACTTTAAACCTGGTTCTGCCTTGAACCTGGCGAATAGCATCGGCGCGATTGCCGCAGCAGCGCCATCCCTGCCATTTTATTATTATCACATACCTCATCTTACGGGAGTGATTATAGACATGATAGAATTTTTATCCATAAGTGAAAAACTGATACCCAACCTTGTAGGGATAAAATACACCGCTACCACCATTCACGAATACCACGCCTGCCTGAACTACCAAAATGGCAGGTATGACATGCTCTATGGTTTGGATGAAATGTTGTTAAGTGCTCTTGCCGTTGGTGCTAAAGGGGCAATAGGAAGTACCTATACCTTTGCAGCACCCTTATATTTAAAGGTAAGAGCG
>JBBPYM010000109.1:0-6667 GCA_038199905.1 Chitinophagales bacterium
CCATTTGTCTTGCTCTTGCATCTGATGGAGAAGCTTGTATGAAATACCAATTTTGCAATAATTCCATCACGTTATGGTACCAGTTAATGTGCGTTTCAAGAATTTGTCCGCTACGAGGGTCGTTTACATTTGGTCCGCTCGCATTAGCGATAGAAGATGGTTTGTAAACGATCGCAGAGTTTCTTGCATCATCAATGCTCCAGGTAGGATCATTCATAGGAGCTTCTTTTGCAACGACAGCGTTTTTAAAACCAGCTTGCTCAAACGCTACCTGCCAGTCATTAACCCCCTGGATTAAATAGGGAACCCACTTTTTAGGTGTAGCAGGGTCAATATAATAAACAATCGGATTTTTTGGCTCAACCAATTCTCCTTTCAGGTATTTTTGAACATCTTCCGGTTTAGGCTCCAGCTTCCAACGTACAGCCATAGAAATTCTTTTTACTCCCTGTGGATTGGCATCAAAGTCAGTAGTACTGGTTGCAAAATAACCCACACGCGGATCAAAATAACGAGGCTGCATAGGCTCTTTCGGCAATAAAACGAGGGAGCTATTCAGTTCGTAAGTTGCAGGTGCTGCACTTCCTGCCATCGGGTTACCGGGTGATGGCGGTGAAGATTTCATAAACGTTTTCAAGGTGCGTATCTCTACGTTCATCGGAAATGCTTTCATTTCCATGATATAAGATCTGTCTCTTAACAGCCCCGTTAAATTCAATGATTTTTTTATGCGGCTATCAAAAAATAAAATATCATTATCTCCATCTACATAATCTGTCACATCAAATACCACTCCGGCAGAATCCTTACTGAAAGCAGCAATTGGGAAGGCAGCCTCCAGAGGTTGTAAATTGGAATTCATAAGGGAACGGTACATCCCATCAGCTGAAGTATCACTGGAAGTTTCTGAAAAGGAAATACTCCTCAGAAATACTTTATTATTTGGACCTTTTTCAAATTGAATCACACTCTTTCCAATCATATCTCCACCGTATCCCATCATACCAGGTTTTGCACCTGCAGCCCCTTTTGACATTCTATTCACTACCAGGATATCTCTATTTAGAATTGAATCACTAATTTCAAAGAAGTATTTATCTTCTACTTTATGCACAGTAAAAAACCCTTTTGCTGAGATGGCCTTTTTGGTAATTACTTTGTCATAAGGTTGTGGCTCACCCTTTTTACCAGCAGGTGTTGGTGGCATTTTCCTGGTGGTATCACTCACTGCCGCCGTTGTTGCCTTTGCAGGAGGTGTTGCCGGAAGTTTCTTTTGCACTATGCAACCGAATGATAGCAGTGCAGTAGATACTGCCAGAATAGAAAGTCTTACATTTTTCATTTTACGTGGTTCGTTTTTATATTTGTATGGTTGATTTAAAGGTTAGTCTGGCGTCTAAATATAGATATTTTATGGTGTGTAAAAACGATTTATTCGTTCAACCCAATTATAATTTTGATGAACGGTGAATGTATATTCAACTTTACCGAAAGGGGAGTGCATAAAACACTTCCCCCTTACATTTTATATCAAATTATTCATTGATTCCCATTCATTAATATCCAAATAGCTCCTCCAGGGATACTATCTGTACATCCCCTATTTTTTGTAAATCTTCCATCTTCACTTTGTCTTTAGATGCCACAATACAATAGGTGTATGCTTTATTGGCAAGGTCTGCTTTATGGAACTTTTGAATGTCGGAAAAAGTGATCTTATCTGCTTTTGCATACAAGTCTTTGCGCACATCTCCCTTATATCCTTTTTTCAATCCTGCGAGGTAATTGAAAATGATGGCATCTTTTACAATACGTTCTGTTTCAATATCTTTTTTAAAGGCATCGACAGCGAGCGTGTACCCACGTTCAGATACCGGTAAGTCGTTTAACAATTCATTCATAGCAACAATCGCTTCATTCATTTTATCGGCCTGGCTACCAACGTATGCCAAAGCTGTAAATGGATCTTCTTTTTTAGAAGGCGAGTTATACCTGGCTGAGGTAGAATAAGCAAGCGCTTTTGATTCACGGATCACCTGGAAAACAATACTTCCCATTCCTCCACCAAAATAATTATTAAAAATGCTTACCATAGCCTCTTGAGAAGCATCAAATGGCTTGATATTTCTTATCCAGAAAACCTCGCTTTGCACCATGTCATAATCTGCAAATAAAACTTTGTTTTTATTTTGTGTGGTATAATTAAATGAAATTTTCTCCGGAGCTTTTGTAAAGTAAGATGGAATGGTATGTTTCTTCTGAATTACCTGTACGAACTCCTTCATTGGTTTTGGACCATAATAAATAATACTGTGCTCATAATTCATTAACTGACCCAATTGAGCCACAAGATCACTTGCTTTTAAGTTATTCATCTCCTCATTACTAATAACTGTATTAAAGGGATTCCTGTCACCATACTGGGCGTAACTTCTTAAACCTGCAGCGATGGCACCTTTATTAAGTTTAGAGTTTTCACGGCCTTTTAACCAACGGCCTTTCAAGGCTGTTAGAGCTTCCTCATCAGGCTTTACATTCCGTAAAATTTCCTCAAAAAGAGATACGGCCTGTTCAAAATTTTCTTGTAAACCACTAATGCTGATCGTGGTATTTTCTACTCCTACATTGATGTTGTAACTGCAGGCAATATCGTAAAACGCTTTGCTGATCTCTTCTGCAGACATTTTATCAGTTCCCAGAAATTGCAAATATTCTACTGCATTGCGAAGGGTCGGATTACTCCAGGAACCAATATCAAAACGATAGTATAAATTGAACAGGTCATTGTCCTTGTTCTGCACATAAAGCACATCGGCTATGCCAGCTTTTCCACGGGAAATTTCTTTACTATAATTCAGCCATTGAGGTTGAATATTTTCAACAGGCATGGCTGATATGGTTTCTACAAAAGGAGATGCCTTGCCGGCATTTGTTTCCACAGGGGTAATAGCAGGTTTATCTACCTTCACCATATCTTTATCTTCTCCCTTTCTTTTGTTCACCACCACATAGTTTTCTCCAAAATATTTATTGGCTACTTTCACTATATTCTCCTTGGTTACTTTACTCATATCATCAAGTGCAGAAACTTCTCCTTTCCAATTATCACCTTTGCTATGAATATAAGAAGTTAATAAAGCACCCAAACGGGCATTATTATTATCAGTGCTCCTCAGTTCACCCAATTTAAAATTGGCCACAATTGATTTTACGAGAGAAAAATCGAAATCACCTGATTTGATCTTATTCAACTGGTTTAGCAATAAGGGTTGTAACTCTTCCAGAGTCTGCCCTTCTTTTGGCGTTGCTGAAAGTACAAACATGCCGTAATCTTTTAATTGCTGAAAACTCACGCCGGCACCCTGTACTTTCTGATTTTTATTCAGGTTGATATCAAACAATCCGGCTGATCCATTGTATAACAATTGGCTGATCACACTTAAAACAAGCGCATCATCTGTTCCGGAAGCAGGTGTACGATAACCCATCATAAGGCTTTCTGCACTTGGGCCGAAAACTTCTTTCTCCACTACAGAGGCGATTGGTTTTTCAGGTGTGGGGTTATACAGCTCCAATGGCTTTGTCTGCATATAAGAAAAATGCTGATCAATTTTCTTGATTACTTCATCCGCTTTAAAATCACCGGACATGATGATAGCCATGTTATTTGGAACATAGTATTTGTCATAATAAGCCTGAATCGCATTTATGGAAGGACTCTTCAGATGCTCAATCGTTCCAATGGTTGATTGCTGGCCATAGTTATGGGTAGGAAAAAGATTGTACAAAAAAACTTCATATGCTTTCCTGCCATCATTATCTAATGAACGGTTTTTTTCTTCGTAAACAGCTTCCAATTCAGTATGAAAGATTCTTATAACAGGTTTACGGAAACGCTCTGCCTGTATTAAAAGAAATTTATCCATGGAGTTGGAAGGAATATCTTCTTTATAAACAGTTTCCTCAAACCATGTATGCGCGTTGGTTCCCTGGGAACCCAGGTTACTCATCAGCTTGTCATACTCATTGGCAATAGAATATTTAGAAGCTTCCCCGGAGAGACGATCTATTTCAGCATAAGCTGCCTTCCTCTCGCTGGAATCGGTCAGAGTAGTATAATTCTCATATGCATTCGTGATAGAATCAATATAGGGTTTCTCCTTTTCCCAATTAAGCGTACCAAATTTATCTGTTCCTTTAAAAAGGATGTGCTCCAGGTAATGGGCAAGTCCTGTGTGTTCTTTCGGATCGGTATTACTACCAGCCCTTACAGCAACATTTATAGCTATGCGGGGCTCTTTTTTATTTTCAGATAGAATAACAGTTAGACCATTTTTCAACGTATAAAACCGTGCGTTAATGGGGTCGTTATTTACATACTTATAGGTGTACCCGTTAGAGGTGGCTTGTTTCCACGAATGGTCGGTTTGTGCACTTACTGAAATAGAAGTGGCAGTAAATAAAAAAAGAAATAAAAATTTATATAAGTTCATATAGTGGTTTAAAAATTAAAAATTGTTGGTTATTTTCTACTTTCATATTCGGCGACGGCTCCATCAAGAAGTTCTATAAACTTTTTAATGCTTTGATCAAATCCGTAACCTTCGCTTACCAGTCTCTTTTCATTGTTATCCAGGAAAAAATAGTAGGGCTGCGTATTGGCATTGTAGACACTTACCTGCAGGTCGGCATTTTTATCGCCCATATCGGTAATTTGTTTTCCTAATGCCGGTGAAAAGTATTGTTCGTCCGGCTGCAGATCCACATCCCTGTGTACATCCACATATAAAGAGGCAATCACAAAATTTTCTTTCAGGCGGCGCATCACTTCCGGATCGCTCCAAACAGAGCCTTCCATTTTGCGACAGTTGACACAATTGATTCCGGTAAAATCCAACATCAGTGGCCTATCTAATTTTTTGGCAACAGCTAATGCTTCCTCGTAATCAAAGTAGGTCGTCATACCATATTTTACCACTACCTCCGGCTCATACATTTTCATCCGGTCATAATATTTTACAGGATGAGGCATTTCATTTTCACCAGCAGCGGATGAACTATTACCAGTGTTCACGGGGGCTGAAGTAAAGTCCTGTGTACCCATAGGCGGCACAAAAGCACTTACAGCTTTTAAGGGAGCTCCCCACATACCCGGCAGCATGTAAAGCGCAAAAGAGAAGGCTGTAATCGCAAAAAATAATCTTGGAATACTGATATAAGAAATACCAAAATCATTTTTTGGCAATTCATCATCATGATGGAATTTCAATTTCCCTAAGAGGTATATACCTAATAAAACGAAGATAACAATCCAGAGAGCGATAAAAACTTCCCTGTCCAAAATACGCCAGCCTTTTACAAGGTCTGCGTTGGATAAGAATTTCAAAGCAAGGGCAAGTTCCAGGAATCCGAGAGACACTTTTACGGCATTTAACCAGCCACCTGCTTTTCCAAGCATATTCATTTTTCCGGGAAAGAAGGCAAAAAATGCAAATGGTAAGGCCAGTGCGATAGAGAAACCAAACATTCCCAACAGCGGACCATAATAACTTCCGCGTGCTGCGATCACCAATAAATTACCAATAATCGGTCCGGTACAAGAGAATGAAACTAAGACAAGTGTCAGGGCCATGAAGAATATTCCCATAAAACTTGTTGCTCCCGCTTTACTATCTGCCCTGTTTGACCAGGCACTTGGAAGTGTAATTTCAAATGCTCCCAGGAAGGAAATACCAAAGACTAAAAATATCAGGAAGAAAATAAAGTTTGCTATCCAATTGGTCGCAAGGTTATTTAAGGCAGTCGGGCCGAATATCACGGTAATCAGAAAGCCAAGAAGCGTAAAAATAAAGATGATGGAAGTAGCATATAAAAATGCATTCTTAATTCCTTCAGCTTTTGTCTGACTTCTTTTAATAAAAAAACTGACCGTAACGGGGATCATTGAAAAAACGCAAGGGGTAATCAAGGCGATCAACCCACCCGCAAAACCCGCCAGGAAAATCCAGGTCAGTGATCTTGTCGCTACTGTGCCGCCTTCTACAACTTCTCCGACTGTTGCTTCATTCTTCGTGGTGCTTTTTGCGGAAGATGCCGGCAAAATAAAAAGTTGAAAACTTTGTTCCTGCGGAAGAAATTCTGCACCCTCCTGGTACATATAACTGATGTCACCTTTTACCAAAAAGCTATCTGTAGGTGATGCTTTTAAAACCTGCTGCCATTCCACAGAGTCGGTTAAAAAGTGCAACTCCCCTAATTCAGGGTTTGTTTCTTTTTGCACCTCTTTTTCCTGGGTGGGGTCGCCTTTCTTACGATCGGAAATATCCTCGTCCAGTTTAAGAGTTGAATACAAAATATCATCTTCTGACTTTTGTAATGCAAAAAGTTTGATTCCCGGAGATATCTTCCCCCTGATCTTAAGAACAACTTCATCGTTGTTGATTCGTTCATAGCTGTAATTAAATTTGACAGCTGAGTCCTGGGCAAAAGTAGTGTTAGTAAAGAAAAGTGTGGAAATAATTCCAATAAATACCGAGAGTGCGTACCGGGCAAAATGATTCATGAAATACTCTATTTATTATGGGCGCATTTCCTATTAATACCAATGACACAAAACAGACATCCCGATAGCTATCGGGATGAAACTGATGTTTACACAGGTACTATA
>JBBPYM010000110.1:0-16869 GCA_038199905.1 Chitinophagales bacterium
AATCTTTGCCTTCAAACAGTGCCATAGGTATAGGGGACTGCATTACAAGGTTCCTGAACTGTTTTTCACTTTCCGCCAGCAAACGTTTAGATCTAACTGATTCAGTAACCTCCGTGGCAACTACAATAATACCTGTTATCTCACCACTCGCCTCCCGAAAAGGCTGGTAAGAAAAGTTAAAATAGGTCAGTTCACTTTTCCCATAACGGTTAAGTGTAACCGGGAACTCAGTTCCAAAATAGGGAATGCCCGTTTCCAGCACATTTGTGAGTAGCGGGGCAAAAATCTCTTTTAGTTCCGGTAAGGAGTCAAAGAATGGACGGCCAATGAAATCCTCTTCATGCTTTCCAATAACCTGCAAATAACTATCATTTGCAAGTTCCACAATAAAGTCTGGTCCTCGGAAGATGGTAATACCTACTGCAACCTGTTTTACCGTGTTGCGAAATTCTGTTTCGCTTTTCTCCAGTTTCTTTCTTGCGATGACCTGTTCAGTAATGTCTTGCAAAGTGCCACTAAATCGGAAGGCGATCTGGTTTGAATCAAAGAGTGCTTTTCCTTTGGCAATCACGTTTTTTTGCTGGCGACTAAAAGGATTTTGAATAGTGTATTCGATGTTATAAATGCCGGATGAACCGGGTCGGAGTGCTTCGGCAATAGCTTCAATCACCCGCTGCTTATCACTATCGATGATTACCTTTAGTGCATCGGTCAGCGTTAAATCGTCTTCGGGCGCCCGGCCGAACCAACTTTTTAAACGGTCGTTACCCACGAAACGGTTTGTTGCGGGGTTCAAATCCCAGGTTCCGAGCTCAGCAGCTTCCAGCGTAAAACTCAGCTGATCCTCCCTGTCTTTAATGTTTTTTAAAATGCTGATCTTTTCAGTGGTTTCATAACAGGTCACCAAAACGCCTGCGGGCCGGCCGGACTCATCAATTACCGCACTGTGACTGAATGTCCAGTAAACATCCTCAATCGTTCCATTCCTGTAAATAGGTATAAGCTGATCTTCGGCCCAGTTAGCTTCTCCACCTGATAACACCTGTTCTATCAAAGGTTGTATGATATGCCATACCTCCGGCCAGGCTTCTTCTGCCCGCTGACCTAATATTTTGGGATGTTTGCCATTCTCACCCAGGCTTGGCCGATAGGCATCATTATAAAAGCAGATCAATTCCTTTCCCCAAAATAAAAACATAGGAAATTTAGAATGGAGGATAATGCTTAATGCGGTCCGCAAACTTTGCGGCCAGCTTTCGGGCTTACCAACCGGCGTATTACCCCAATCCTTTTGCCGCATCAGGGTGCCCATTTCACCGCCGCCGGTTAGAAATGGATGGTTGGAATTAATTTCAGGTTTCATGAAAGTACAAGGTTTTATGGCTGGAGCACAAAGTTTTCAAAAGAAGGTTGGCTCGCATTCGTTTCGGCTGTAAACGACAGAGCATCATGGATTATTCTTTTTAACACAGAAAAATCACTCGGCTTGCGGATATAATATCGCGCACCGGTATTGTACAACTCGCGCACCACGTCGGGGTCAAACGAGGTAGAAAAAATAATTACAGGCAAATTCTTTAGGGCTTCAGTAACCCTGATCTCTGTCAGGCACTCAAATCCATTTTTCCTGGGCATATTAAGATCCAGGAAAAGAACGTCCGGGAAAATAGTGGTTTTCTTTTTTAGCAGATGCATAAGCTGTTCGCCGTCATGAACCATATTCAAAACGGTCATCTCCTTCAATTCAGCCAGTGCATCCTTAAAAAGCTCGCAGTCATCTTTATCGTCATCTGCCAAAAGAAGATAGATCGGCTTATCATTCATACCATAAAATTAAGTCGAAACAGGGTAAATGTGAACAATTAGACTTTCCTATCTCAAAACATCTTACCCTATCCGCATGTACATTTAGTTAACTTTTGGTTTAAATCTATTGAGGACGATTTTGAATACAGTTTTGACACAAAAGGCAGGGTGAGTTATGTTCTCTGTGGCCCTCCTGCGCTTCCTCTTGGCGGTTGAAAAAAAATAAGGCGTTGCAGCAGGAATGTCACCCAGCTTACCTGGCTCAGGAAAGAATGGGTAATATCTCAGTCAACGTATTGATGACGCTAAACTTTTCGTGCTGAATGTTATGCTCCACCTTTTCATGTGCCCAGGTAGTGTGGTATGGCACATGAACAGCATGACCACCTATCGCCAGCACGGGTAAAACGTCTGACTTAATAGAATTGCCGATCATCATAAACTCTTCGGGTTTTATCTCCAGGTGTTTGGTTAGTTTCGCATAGTCCCGTTCTTGTTTATCGCTCATTATTTCCGTATGATGAAAATAATGATCAATACCGGATTTCTTTAATTTACGTTCCTGGTCAAGCAGGTCACCTTTTGTAGCAACCACCAGCTTATATTTTTTCGAAAGTGATTGTAAAACCAGTTCAACTTCATCCAGCAATTCAATTGGTTTATCCAGCAGCTCTTTGCCATATAAGATGGCCTGTTCAATGATATCAATATTCAGGGTTTTACCCGATACACGCAGGGCAGTTTCTACCATACTTAAAATAAAGCCTTTCACTCCATACCCGTAAAGAGAAAGATTCTGTATCTCGGTTTTAAAAAGCTCCTGTGAAACCTGGTGGTGCGGCAGGAAATCTTCAAGCAAAGCACAAAACTTCGCTTCGGTTGCCTGGAAATACGGCTCATTTACCCAAAGGGTGTCATCTGCATCAAATGCGATTACTTTAATACTCACGTTGGTTGATTGTGATGGATGGCAATAAACCGCAAAATACAAAAAAGTAGAATTACCTGTGATAAAAGGCTTAATACTTCATTCTCATCATACTACTAAAAACTTGTAATGGCTAATCACCAGTTCAGCCGAAGGCTGAGAGCTGATAGCTTCTCCACGAGAAAAGAATGTTTTTTAATTACTACTTTACACAATATCTTAGCGCCGTGAAGAAAGCATGCTTATACATAATCTTTTTCATTTTACTGATTAATCAAACATCTCTCAATCAATTCTTTAAGGTACCAGCACTTGTTGCCCACTTTATCGAACATCATGGGATGGATGAGAAAATTGGTTTTATAGATTTTTTGTCTATGCATTACTGGGGAACAGATCTCGATGACAACGACCAGGATAAGGACATGAAATTGCCATTTAAGAAAGTGGACGAATACTCATCTTTGACTATCGCCATCTCAACGACAAAAACCACACTCGAAAAACAGCATTTTTATACCCTGACTACATCACCACCTGCTACCCGGAATTCTAGTATCACTAATCCTGCGCTATCCGCCCTCTTCAGGCCTCCGCGGATTTAATAGTAAATTTTTGTAACACTCTCTTACGCAGCACTGCATATCACGAATGCAGCGCTTACTCATTTACTATTTCAATAATTGATTATGCTTAATAAGATAATCAGCTTTTCCATCGGGAACAAGCTGATCATTGGATTATTCGTATTAGCCCTGATTGGATGGGGTTCATACGAGGTTACAAAACTGCCTATTGATGCCGTGCCTGATATTACAGACAACCAGGTTCAGGTGATCACTGTATCACCTTCGCTTGGCGCACCGGATATAGAACGATTGATAACTTTCCCTATCGAGCAGGCTTGCAGTAATATACCCGGACTGAAACAGATCAGGAGTTTCTCCCGTTTCGGCCTTTCGCTGGTAACGATCGTTTTTAATGACGACGTAGATCTCTATTGGTCAAGGCAACAGATCAATGAACGAATTCAGCAGGTACAACAGGATATTCCGGCCGGGATCGGCTCCCCACAGATGGCTCCCGTTTCAACCGGACTGGGCGAGATCTATCAATACGTGGTGAGGCCGCTGAAAGGTTACGAAGGTAAATACGACGCAATGGAGCTCCGAACCATCCAGGATTGGATAGTGCGTCGCCAGTTACTGGGTACCCCTGGCATCGCCGAAGTTTCCAGTTTCGGCGGCAAATTAAAACAGTATGAAATTGCCGTTCGCCAGGAACAGTTGAAAGCATACAATTTAAGCATCTCTGAAATTTTTGACGCACTTGAAAAAAACAACGAAAATACCGGCGGTGCATATATCGACAAAGGTCCAACGGTATTGTACATACGCAGCGAGGGACTTACGGCTACCATCGAAGACATCGAGAAAATTGTGGTTAAAAACATGGCCAATGGAGTTCCTCTGTTGATGCGGGATGTTGCCACCGTGCAATACGGGGCCGCAATAAGATACGGGGCGATGACATTTAATGATAAGGGTGAAGTTGCCGGCGCAGTAGTTATGATGCTGAAAGGAGAAAACTCTTCCGAAGTGATCAAAAGAGTAAAGGCCAAAATAAGCGAGATACAGCAAATGTTGCCTGAAGGTGTTATCATAGAACCCTTTCTCGACAGAACCAAAATGGTAAACAACGCGATTAAAACGGTTGAAACCAATCTTGTGGAAGGCGCACTTATCGTCATTTTTGTACTGGTGTTTTTCCTTGGCAATCTCCGCGCGGGTTTGATCGTGTCTTCGGTGATTCCATTATCCATGCTTTTTGCTATCATCCTCATGAATAAATTCGGGATAGGTGGCAACCTGATGTCGTTGGGCGCCATCGATTTCGGTTTGATCGTTGATGGTTCAGTGATCGTTGTGGAAGCTATCCTGCACAGGTTCTCTCACTCAAAGCAGTTTAGAAAGCTGGGGGTAATAAGCCAGCCAATGATGGATAAAGAAGTTGAAAAGTCCACTGGTCTCATGATTAAATCTGCCGTCTTTAGCCAGATTATCATCCTCATAGTTTACCTCCCCATCTTATCACTACAGGGAATCGAAGGAAAAATGTTCAAGCCAATGGCCTACACCATCGCCTTTGCCATACTTGGAGCCTTCTTGTTATCTGTAACCTACGTGCCTATGATGTCGGCACTATTCTTAAGTAAGAAACTTAGTCATAAAGCAACAGTATCCGATAAATTAATGATCTGGTTGGAGAGAAAATACCAGCCACTGTTAAAACGATTGCTTGACTTTCCTAAAACGATCATAACCGTAACGCTGTTATTGCTTTTAGTAGCCGGATTGATCCTCAGCCGAATGGGCGGCGAATTTATCCCGCAACTGGAGGAAGGCGATTTCGCCGTTGAAACAAGGCTGCTGACCGGGAGTAATCTCAACAAAACCATCGAAGCTACGCAGCAGGCAAGTCATATTCTTTTGAAAGATTTTCCTGAAGTGGAGAAAATCGTAACCAAGATCGGCAGCGCGGAGATACCAACAGATCCCATGCCCTTTGAAGCAGGTGACATGATGGTGATATTAAAAGATAAAAAGGACTGGACGTCGGCAAACTCATTTTCTGAGCTCAGCGAAAAGATGACAGAGGCTTTGGAAGTTCTGCCTGGTATCACCGTTAGCTTCCAGTTCCCGGTGCAGATGCGATTTAATGAACTGATGACGGGTGCAAGACAGGATGTGGTTTGTAAGATCTTTGGCGAGAACCTGGACACGCTCACCCATTACGCGCAACGGCTTAACAGCATCATACAAACAGTGAAGGGAGCCATAAATATTTATGAAGAAAAAGTAACCGGCATGCCCCAGGTAGTAATAAAATATAACAGGGATGGAATGGCAAAATACGGATTAAACGTTGCGGATATAAACCGGGTAGTTAATACCGCATTTGCCGGGCAGGTTGCCGGCCAGGTTTATGAAGGCGAAAAGCGCTTTGACCTTGCCGTTAGACTTTCCGGCGACGCGAGAAAAAATATTTCCGATATTAAGAA
Organism: Chitinophagales bacterium; assembly: GCA_038199905.1. GTDB lineage: Bacteria > Bacteroidota > Bacteroidia > Chitinophagales > Chitinophagaceae > JADCRZ01. The sequence continues at coordinate 5,796 of JBBPYM010000110.1, forward strand.
CCTTATGTTGCCTGCCGTTCAGGGCACGCAGGTACCACTGTCAATGGTAGCTTCGATAGAAGAAACTGAAGGTGTAAACCAGATCCAGCGAGAAAATACAAGGCGCCGGATCATCGTTGGTTTTAATGTAAGTGGCAGGGATGTTCAAACGATTGTTCATGAGTTGCAGGAAAAGATCAATAAAGAGTTAAAACTGCCAAAAGAATACACGATCTCCTTCGGTGGGTCTTTTGAGAACATGAACGCTGCCAAGGAGCGGTTAAGAATTGTTGTGCCGATTGCCCTCTTGCTAATATTTTTGCTCTTATACTTTGCTTTTAACTCAGTAAAACAAGGGCTCCTGATTTATACTGCAATCCCTTTATCGGCAATCGGAGGTATACTTGCTCTTTGGGTAAGGGATATACCTTTCAGCATTTCGGCAGCGGTAGGGTTTATTGCCTTGTTTGGTGTAGCAGTTTTAAATGGGATACTGCTTGTATCAGAATTTAACCGCTTAAAGAGTGAAGGCTGGCACGATCTGCAAAGGATCGTTATCCATGCAACCAAATCCAAATTGCGTGCGGTTTTAATGACGGCGCTTGTTCCTTCCCTGGGGTTCATTCCCATGGCAATAAGTACAGGCGCCGGTGGAGAAGTTCAAAAACCGCTGGCGACTGTTGTAATCGGCGGGTTATTGATCTCTACACTGCTTACATTGTTTGTACTACCGGTTTTATACATCCTGTTTGAAAAAGGCTTTAAATATTTTAAACCTAAGAAGCTGCCATTGGCAATTATATTACTAATAGTCACCAGTTCTGGCATGAATGCTCAAAAAAAGATATCATTGTCTGATGCCATAGACAGTTCCCTAAAGTATAATCTTTCCATCCAGGCAGTTAAAACGGAGACCAATTATTACCGGGCCCTGAAAAGTAGTGGCTTTGACCCTGACAAAACAAGCCTGGCATTTGAATACGGGAATTATAACAGCCTTGCCAAAGACAACCGCTTTGCAGTATCGCAAACGCTTCAGTTCCCTACAGTTTACAAGTACCAGAGAGCCATTCATAAAACCAACATTCTAATTAGCGAAACAAATCTTCTGCACAAGGAACTGCTGCTAAAATTCAACATAAAACAGCTCTTTTATTCCATACTTGTACTTCAAAATAAACAACAATTATTACTCGAAGCTGACAGCATCTACGAAAACTTTTTGCAGAAAACGCGTCAGCGTCTGAAGGCGGGTGATGCTGACATCCTGGAACAAAGCGCTGCCGAAAACCAGCGGTTACAAATCACCAACCAGTTGCAGATGCTTTCAACCAACTACCAGGTTTTACTCAACCAGTTCAACGTTCTATTAAATGCATCAACTATCGTTGTCCCTACGGCTGACTCATCAATTTACAATCTTTCCACACTGCCCATTGATATAGAGCAATTGCAAAACCCTTTATTAAAATTGCAGCAACAGCAGGTGCTGCTCTCAGAACAACAGCACGCTTTGGAAAAAAGCCGGCTACTTCCCTCTTTAAATATCGGTTATAACAGTTCTACTATGATAGGCTGGCAAGCAACGAGCCAGAATACGGAGAAATATTTTGGCAGTAACAGGCGGTTCTCCTCTGTAACAGCCGGTGTTGGCATCCCCTTGTTTCCTCGTGCCCAACGGTCAAGAATAAACGCAGCTGGCATATTAACCACGCAACGGTCCATTGAACTGGAAGCTACCAGGCAACAGGTAAATACCGATCTTAATAACGCGACAAAACTGTACCTGCAAAACCGGCAGGCAATACTCAACTACCAATCCACCTTACTAACCAATGCGAAAATTATTATAAACGCTGCCACTCACAAGTTAAATGCAGGTGACATTGGCTACCTCAATTGGGTGATAGTCATTAACCAGGCTATACAGATAAGAACTGAATATCTCGACATTGTGCAACAGCACAACGACGCCGCATTTGAAATTGAAAAACTTAACGCAACAAACTAATTACAAACCTTTATCATGAAACAAATAATAATATTCCTGCTGTTCCCCGTTTGCCTGCTGGCTTGTAAAAACAACGCAACTGAGCCTGTAGCCGTCAAATCACCTGTTGTAGTAGCGCAAGACATCGTACAACTTTCGCCGGTGCAGGTTAAAAATGCAGGTATAGAAACAGGGACACCTGAGAACAGGGAAATGCAGCGGTCTTTACAGGTTAATGGGGTAGTTGATGTACCACCAGGCAACATTGTTTCCATCAGCATCCCACTAGGAGGTTACGTAAAAAAAACGACACTTATGGAGGGTTCAAAGATCAACAAAGGGTCTGTACTGGCCATTATTGAAGACCAGCAATATATCCAGTTACAACAGGATTATCTCACGGGTAAAATAAAACTTGAGTTCCTCGAAGCGGACTTTAACCGGCAAAAAAATTTGAACCAGACAAAAATAACCAGCGACAAAGTTTTTCAGCAATCGAAAAGTGATTATGAGAGTCAAAAGGTTATTGTAAGATCCCTCTCCGAAAAGCTCCGGCTAACAGGCATTAATCCTGAATCATTAAATGAAAACAATATCTCCCGCAGCATCACAATATATTCCCCTATCAACGGGTATGTAACCAAAGTAAACGTAAACAATGGAAAATATGTAAGTCCCTCAGATGTGCTTTTTGAACTTATCAATCCGGTTGACCTGCACATAGCTCTAACAGTGTTTGAGAACGATGCATCCAGTTTGGCGATAGGTCAAAAAGTTACCTGTTCCACTAACAGTATGTCAGGAGAAAAATTTACAGCAAGTATTCATTTGATAACACCAAACATTGGGGAAGATCGCGCCACAGAAGTTCATTGTCATCTTGATGACCATAATAAAAAACTTTTTCCGGGAACATTCATAAACGCAACGATAGCGCTGGATAACAAACGTGTACCCGCAGTACCGGAAGACGCCATTGTTAAATGGGAAAACAAATACTACTTGTTTGTAGAAGAGAAGGAGGGAAGTTTCAGGTTTACCCCTGTTGAAACAGGGGCAACTTATGATGGTTATACAGAAATTAAATCAGTGCTGGAAGGCAAAAACATTGTCATAAAAAATGCTTATTCCATTTTGATGAAAATGAAGAACAGCGCTGAAGAGGGATAAATGGCGTATTTGAGATAATATAAAAACGCGGAAACGCTATTACTTTGCTTGATAAAAACTCTTCAAATACGCAGAAAGATCGTCAATCAAATATACCCCCTATTCCTCCCCCGGCTCCCGTTCAAAAGGTTCCACATGAACCAACACATCCGTAACCCTCAGCTCACTCGTCAGTAATTCATCTTTGACCAGGTGCGCAATGCGGTGACCCTCTGCTACGGTAAGATCACCATCAACACCTATATGAATATCCACATAGAAATCAAAACCCATTTTTCTTACAAAACACTTTTCCGTAAATCTTACCTGTGGCACGGACTCTGCCAACTCCCTGATCTTAGTTACAATCTCATTCGAAGGCGCCGCGTCCATGATCTCAGCCAATGCCGGTCTTATTATACCAAACGCGTTGTACAAAATTAAACACGAAGCAACAAGAGCCGCCCAGTCATCCGCCCCTTCATAACCTTTACCACCTATCAACGCAATTGAGATTCCTATAAAAGCCGCTATTGATGTAATGGCATCACTCCGGTGATGGTAGGCATCCGCCTTAACGGCCTGACTATTAATTTTCTTCCCAATACTCAACACATACCGGAACATGGATTCTTTTATAACAATAACGATAATCAATACCCATAACGTGAACGCCTTGGGCATATCATGAGGTGTGTGAATATATTTTATTGAATGATATCCTATCCATACTGCAGCAGCTACCAAAAAAAGTGCAACCATTATCGCCGCTAAAGGCTCTGCTTTGCCGTGACCGTAAGGGTGATCCTTATCGGGCTGTTTTAACGCAATACGCAGTCCCAGCCATAAAAATCCGGAGCTTAAAATATCAGCTCCTGATTCAATGGCATCTGCAATCAATGCATAGGAATGACCAAGATAACCGGAAATCCCTTTTACAAAAATCAGCACCACGCTTATCGCTATCCCCAGCAGCGTAGCCCTGATAGCAGTATTCGATGGATGAACTTCAGGCGCTTCCGTATCAATGCCCATAGGTTGGTATACTTTCCGATAAAATTAAGGCTATTAAAGTTGATTTAGGATAGCCCATGCAAGTATAGGATCAGCAAAAACGTTTCACACCGACTCCCCTCTGCGCACCTCAAATTCTTCTCCTGTATTTCTCTGTGGTTATTTTTTTAAGTAGAAGTCTAACGATCCATTTATTCACCGGCGGGCTTTTTGATTTTAGTATTGATTTTGACGGGCTCCCCAAAACTAGGTGACCCATCAGCATTCCATGTGAACTTTTGTATACGCGGGCTGCGTGCATCGTTGCATCCTTTGCCGGCAGTTGAGTTCGCATGGTAAATTATCCAGTCTTCCGTTCCATCCTTCGACTTAAAAAAACCGTTGTGACCAGGTCCATAAGCACCATTGTCAGCATTCTTGGCGAATACCGGCGATGTAGATTTGGTCCAGTTTGTTGCCACCATCGGATCTGTGCCATCTTTTAGTGTTAAAAGGCCCAATGCGTAATCATCCGTCCAGCAGCCACTTGCCGAATAGGTAATAAAAACTTTTCCATTACGTACAATGCCCTCCGGCCCTTCGTTAACTGTTGGCGGCGCGCCAAACCTTTCCCAACTCATTGTTGGGGAAGATATCATTACCCTGTTGCCGTCGACCGTCCAGGGATTCTTAAGTTTGGCGATATAAATATCCTGCTCTACATCAATATCTCCTTGCCACCCGGACCATAACATGTAGAGCTGGCCGTTGTGTTCAAACACGTTTGCGTCAATCGCCCATTTATCGGATACATCGCTCACCTTCCCTTTAAATTCCCAATTACCTGTTGTTGGATCAGCGGCGGGATTTTCAACAACATATATCCGGTGGTTTGCATTATTTCCATCATCCGCGGCAAAATAAGCGTACCATTTTCCCTGCAGGTATAACAGTTCAGGCGCCCAGATGTTTTTTGAATAAGGGCCGTTGGCCGGCGGCGACCAGATAGTTGTCGCTTGTGCCGTATTCAACGATGAAAGCTTTGGCGTCTTTAAGATGGCAACCCTGTTACCAAAGGTTTGCGTGTAGTAATACATACCGTCCTTCTGAATTACCCATGGGTCTGGTCCGCTTGCTAATATGGGGTTGGTAAATGTAGTGGTATCTACTACGGGTGGAAATGGAGGGCTACCGCCATTGTTAGTAGATGACTTTTTACAACCAGCAATGGATATAAAAAGGACAAGCAGGTAAGGTGTGAGGCGCTTCATATTAGTTTACTTCCAGCCTGCATTTTGTGTCAGGTTAGGGTTTACATCCAGGTCAAATTGAATAACTGGCAGCAGTTCATGTTTGCCTTTTACAAAGTTTGAAAATCCTGCATCAACAGGTGCCAGTTGAGGGCCAAGGTCGCCCCATCTCAACAGGTCTTCCCATCGATGGCCTTCGCATGAAAGCTCGGTAATTCTTTCATGTTTAAGCTGCACAAGAAAAGCTGCCTGGCTGAGGCCCGGCATAGCAGTTGTTAAAGCAGCAAGCCCGGCGCGTTGCCTAACCCTGTCAACAAAAGAATAAGCCTTTGCCGTTTGTCCCTGCGCGTTTAATGCTTCTGCATATAATAACAATACATCTGCGTAACGCAGGTACCGATAGTTATTGCCTGAATGAAACACTTCACCATCCATGGTAGCATCGTCGAGAAACTTGCGCATATACACATCGTGTGTATTAGGTACCGCATTGGGATTAGTAGAATAATTCAGCGATTCAAAAGGCTTTCCGTAGAACACGGTGCTCTTCGGTCCGCGAACATCGGTTGAATCATATAAGAATGACGCTGATAAACGCGGGTCCCTTGCATTGGTAACTGTTTTTTCTTTTAAAAATTCCCATACCACCCAACGTTTTGCCTGCCCATCTGTGAAGCCTATCGGCCGGGGTGCAAAAAACGGAGGGATAGATGTTCCATAATTCAGGTTGTCTGTACGAGGGTCCAGGTCATCATCATGATTATCTGTAGGGTTCGCTGCATGCTGGTATTCAAACACTGACTCCCTGTTGTTCTCAGAAGTCTCAATAAAATTATTGCGGTAATCGCTCACCAGGTCATAGTTAGATTTGCCATCTCCTTCCACCAGCCACTGGAATGCCTGTTGGGCCTGTGGATACATCTTTTGTTGCATGTAAGTTTTACCGAGCATTGCATAGGCCGCACCCTTTGTGGCCCTGCCGATGTTGTTCAAATCATAAGCGGCAGGAAGGATAGCTGAAGCCTCCGTGAAGTCTTTTGCTGCCTGCGCATAAACATCCGCCTGGCTGGAGGTGACAGGATAATCTGAAGGCGTAGATGTTTTTAATAAAACCGGCACATTGCCCCAGTATGTAGCAAGCGTGTAGTAAAAATATCCCCGCAAAAATTTCGCCTCGCCAAGCAATTGTTGTTTCCGGGTTTCATCCATGCTAATACCTGGCACATTGTCAAGCACCTGGTTGGCCCTGTTGATTCCAAGATAACAATCCTGCCACATTGTTCTTGTTTCCCACAAGTTATAATCGGTTACAATAAATTTATCAAAGTTATTAACAAGGGTAGCATTCGGACTGGTACTGTACGCTTCGTCTGTACGAATGATGGTGATAAAAAACTGGTTGCGGGAAAGGCCTACTCTATGGAATGTACTATATATAGCATTGATACCTTGCTGAGCGTCCGTGGCTGTTTTCCAGAACACCGTAGCAGTAATCGTGTTGGGGTTCGTTATATCAAGCTCACTCTTTTTACAGCCTGTAGCCAATACTGCGGCGACGACCGTAAGGCAAAATATATTTTTCATAATGATGTGCATTTATCAGGTTTAAAATTCACAGTTCAGGCCTACAGAAATAACACGGCTTGCAGGCCAGTTACCGGCGTCGAAACCCCTGTTGATGATGCTGGTTCCTTGTACATCAGGGTCAAGGCCCTTGTACTTGGTGGCGGTAAAAAGGTTCTGACCGCTTATAAACAAACGGGCAGTGGAGAAATTGATACTGTTTAGAACCCTCTTCGGCAGCATGTAGTTGAGCTCAATATTTCTTAACCTCGCATACGAGCCACTTTCAAGCCACCTGTCTGTTTGCGCCATGTTATTAAATGATACACCGGGGTCATTAATCTCCCTTGCAAGCCTGGGGTCGGATCCATTAGGATTAGATGATGACCATGGATCGATGTCCTTCCTGAAGTTGGTAAGCTGATACCCGTCCAGCGCTTGCCTGACACCGTTATAGATGGTGTTACCGAATACACCTACAAATTGTATGTTGATGCCAAACTCTTTGTAGTAACCGTTAAACTGTGCACCCGCCTGCAGTGTGGGCCAGGGTGAGCCCGCATATTGACGATCCCCATTGTTAATGGTGCCATCGCCATTCGCATCCTGGAATTTTATATCTCCGGGTTTCGCACTCGGCTGTATCTTGTTGTTATTTTTGTCTACATAACTGTCTACTTCCTGTTGGCTTTTAAATATTCCGGCTCTTTTAATGACGAACCATTGCCCAACAGAATGGCCAACCTGCGCTCTTATAAAGTTTGTACCTTCTATATAATCCACTTTGCTACCCGTGGCATCCACGCCCTGGTTTCCAACAGACAACACCCGATTTTTTATGGTGGTAAAATTTCCGGAAACATCCCAGCGGAAATCAGAGCCGGTAATGCTTCGGAAAGTTGCAGCTAATTCAATTCCTGAATTGCGGATAGAAGCCGCGTTAATGGCTGGATTACCCGCACCGCCGAGGTAAAAAGCCTGTGGCAGTCCAACAAGTACATCTTCTGAAGTAGAGTTATACATATCGAAAGTAACCGACAGCCGGTTATTAAAAAGACTTGCATCAAACCCGGCGTTCTTCTGTATGCGTGTTTCCCAATGCAAATCAGTGTTTACCAATACTGCCTGGTACTGGCCCAACTGTGGCGTTTGATTAACCCCGTAAATAGCCCTTGGTGCATTGTTCAACAAGGCGACATAATCCCAGGAACCCAGCACATCGCTGAACCCAAGTTTACCATAGGAGAAGCGGAGCTTAAGGTCATTGATCCAGGGTACATTAAAGAAGTTCTCGCGACTCAGTCTCCAGGCGAACGCTGCAGAAGGAAAATACCCAGTTCGTGAATTCTCTGCAAACCTTGAATCCTGGTCAATTCGACCAGTTAGAGTTAACAGGTAACGGTCATTATACGTGTAATTTACCCTGCCCAGGTAACCGTGAGAACGCCATAGCAACGGAATGCTTCCTGAAGCAGAGGCTGTTCCCAGAGAAGCATCTATGGTAGTGAAAGTTTGCCCTCCGGCTGTTTGCAATAATAACCTTCCACCGCTGGTAAGATCTCTCTGTTGCTGGGTTCTTGAAAAACCTACCACTCCGTTAATAACATGTTTATCAAAAGATTTATTGAAGTTCAGCGTATGTTCCAGCAAGAAATTCGTGAACCTGGAACGGCTTTCATTTACACTTGTTTGAGGTGGCTGATTGGTATAGCGCCAAATACCCGTATCTCTTACTTCCCTGCTATAATCAAAACTCACTTCCGCGCCTGCATTAAACCGGTAGGATAACCAGTTGGTAAATTTGAAATCCAGGTAACCATTACCAACTATTTTTGCATAACTGTATTTAATTTTATCGAGGGCTGAAACAGCGACATAGTTGCTGGCATAGGTAGGATTTCCCTGCGTTCCCAGTCCCCATCCGCCGGGGTTTGATGGAATGTTTTTGTACTGATCGCCCTGGATGCCAATGATAGGCAGCATTGTAGCGGATTCATAAAAAGCATTTACTCCCCCGCCGGGATTGTGCCCGTCAGACGAACTTATCACCAGGTTCTCACCTATTGTGAGCCTCCCTTTCCTGGCTTCCGTATTAATACGCAGGCTACTTCTTTGAAAGTCATTGCCAATTAATACACCCTGATTTTTATAGTAACTGCCAGAAACTAAAAAATTGCTGGTAGCAGAGCCACCGGAAATGCCAACATTGTAATCTTGCGCATTGCCGGTGCGGTAAATGGCATCCTGCCAGTCTGTTCTGATGGTCGGATTTGCAAGTTGCGCCGCGATGTCACCAGGCAGGGGAAGATTTGAATTTTGATACAAGGTCTGCGAGGTTTTCAGGAAGTCTGCGGCATTCATCACATCCCATTGATTGGGGATCTGCTGCACCCCGTATTTGGCAGAAACTGTAACACGCGGTGGACCTTCTTTTCCTTTTTTTGTTGTGATGATCACAACGCCATTACCAGCCCTTGACCCATAGATCGCTGCGGCCGAAGCATCTTTAAGAACCTGTATCGAAGCTATGTCATCAGTATTAATCGTTGTGTTGGCGTCTGATAACATGCCATCAATTACATACAATGGGTTAACATTGCCAAAACTACCAACGCCACGAATTTCTATAGCGGCATTCTGCCCGGGAGCCCCACCGTTGCGGACTGTTACCCCAGGCACGAGTCCCTGGATCGCTTCGCCGACTGACGCCGTTGTAAGTTTGTTAGCATCAGCCATGTTTACAATACCGGTTGAGCCGGTAAGATCTTTTTTTCGGACAGTTTGATAGCCGATCACAACAACCTGCTCCAGGTCCTGTGTCTGACCTTGTAACCGGATATCCATTAATGGACCTCCTGCACCCACTTCCTGTGTAGTGTAACCTGCATAGCTAAATACCAAAATGCTTCCGGCGGGTGCGTCAATTTTAAATTGCCCGGCACTGTCAGACACCGTACTGCGGTTCGTCCCTTTGATGGTGATAGTGGCTCCTGGTAAAGGCTCACCGTTCGTTGACCGTAATGTACCGCCAGTGTTACCCTGGGACATCAGGTTAGTGCTAACGCATAAAACAAGCAAAGCGCATAACGCAATCCTGATCAATCGTTTCCTTATTTTCATTTCGATTTGGTTTTCAGTACTATAAGATAAGCACCCAATAACATAGAAGATAATCTTTATTGTATTAAGGATTGTGGGAGGCTAAGTATGAACGATAATAAGCATATGACAAACTTCCATGATCGAGTGCTGCTTATTCATATGAATTTCTACTTCTTATTTGAGATATGACTTCTGCTGTAAAACGCGGAAAACATCTTCTCGAAGTCCAGGTTTGAGTTACCTTTTAATGTTAGTCCAATTAGCTTTTGTCAGTTTCAACTGGCTTGCCCTCTTCGGTTGAGGGATCAGCATCGACACTCTTACCCTTTAGGTTCTCGGGTTTCACCAATTCGGCCTTGCCCCTTTCTTCTCCCGGTGCTTTGTCGTTAGCTTGCTTTTCACTATTACTCGCTGTGTCTTTTTCGTCATTAGTGTTTGTATCCATTATTTGATTATTGGGGTTAAAATTGTTTGCTGTATAAAACTTAGCAATGCAAATTATATACCTTGGAGAAAACCTGTTCAATTAGAAATTCTGATGAAGAACTTCTAATTATCTACCGCCATTCAAAATATGCTGTCCCGAAAGTTATCAGGGTGCCATAGTGCCCTTTGTGCCTCCATTGTGTGCATTGTGTTTAAAAAAAATCCCGCACAGAGACGGACTGGATCTATGGAAGCTCTTGGACAAAGTTTTTTTAATCAAAAAGATTTATGGTGATTAATCATCTGCCATGAAAAAACGAGTAGGTGAACCTGCTATTGTATTTCGGACCTTCAGGTGATCAAAGAGTTTTTTTTACCACTAGGGTCACTAAGGATGCACTAAGGGCACAAGGAGAAGGTGACAAGATCCCATTTACCGCCATTCAAACAGGCTTCTCATATTTTATTAGCATGTCCTTGTGTGCCTTGTGCCTTCTTAGTGTGCTTAGTGGTTAAAAAAACGCACGCCAACTAACCATCACTTTACTAAAAAGTCTGCTTCCTCAGATATGCTGCCTGCATGGTATTCAAGTATCGCACTATCAGGAACTTTACTGATAGG
>JBBPYM010000111.1:0-2168 GCA_038199905.1 Chitinophagales bacterium
AAATCTTTAGCATATTAGTATCACATGCCAGGCGTGCCCCAACGTTATATCGCTCATTTTGACCTGGATGCATTTTTTGTATCTGTTGAATGTATTAATGATCCGTCCTTAAAAGGCAAGCCGTTAATTGTCGGTGGCCATAACGAGCGGGGAGTTGTTGCTGCCTGCAGTTATGAAGCCAGGAAATTTGGTATTCACTCGGCCATGCCCATGAAAAAAGCCATGAGCCTGTGTCCGGATGCAACGGTTGTAAGCGGCAGCAGGGGAGAATACAGTAAATACTCAAGGCTCGTTACAGAGATCATGGCTTCGGAAGCACCTCTTTTTGAAAAAGCATCCATCGATGAATTTTACCTGGATCTAACCGGAATGGATACCTATTTTCATCCCCTGGAATGGGCACTTGAGCTTCGCGATAAAATTATCAACAAAACGGGGCTGCCTATCTCTTTTGGGCTGGGCAGTAACAAGATGGTGGCAAAAATGGCTACTAACGAGGCAAAACCCGCAGGATATAGGTTTATTCTTCCTGGCACAGAACAGGAATTTTTGTTCCCGATGAAAGCCAACAAAATACCAGGTGTGGGAGACCAGATGTTCCGGTCGCTAATGGAAATAGGTGTGAAAACGATCGAAGAATTACATGCAAAAGGACCCGCACAACTTGAGCATCATTTTGGAAACTACGGACTTGCACTCTGGAATAAGTCCTGCGGCATTCACACATCTCCAGTGGAAGCCTGGCAGGAGACTAAATCCGTTTCCACAGAAATTACATTTGATGAGAATATAAGTAATTTAGACGCACTACTGAACGAGCTGGTAAGAATGGCGGAAAAACTAGGCTTCGAATTAAGAAAAGATAATAAAATGGCTGGATGTATTGCAGTGAAGATCCGGTATCCTGATTTTGAAACAACTTCCAGGCAAACCAGTATTCCCTATACATTTTATGATGATGAACTCATACCCCGTGTAAAAGAACTTTTTCATAAATTATATAAGCAGCGGCAGCCTGTACGATTGATCGGTGTTCGGCTAAGCGAATTAACAGAAGAGGCGATGCAAACCAATCTATTTAGTAACACTGAAAAAAAATCAGAATTGTATAAAGCGATTGATGATGTAAAAAACCGCTTCGGGAAAACATCGTTAACAAAAGCTACCGGAAAGTAATTTTAGATTACTCTATTAATTTAATAGGAATTAGATACCTTCGTCCTAAATTTTAAATTTTTCAATTATGAGTTTACAATTAGGCGACACCGCGCCCAACTTCACAGCATTAACCACTATTGGCGAAATAGATTTTTATGACTTTCTTGGCGATAGTTGGGGGGTACTCTTCTCGCATCCAGCAGATTTCACTCCTGTTTGCACAACTGAACTAGGAAAGACTGCTGCTTTAAAAAGCGATTTTGACCGAAGAAATGTAAAAGCAATAGCTGTTAGCGTAGATCCGATAGATAAACACCATGCATGGACCAAAGATATAAATGAAACGCAAAACGTTTGTGTTGAATTTCCACTGATCGCGGATGAAGACAAAAAGGTTTCTAGTTTATATGGAATGCTGCATCCAAATGCTTCTTTAACTGCGACCGTTCGTTCACTCTTCATTATCGACCCTGATAAAAAGGTAAAATTAATGATCACTTATCCAGCGTCCACAGGTAGGAATTTTGTAGAAGTTCTTCGGGTAATTGATTCATTACAATTGACAGCTAATTACAGCGTTGCTACGCCTGCAGATTGGAAACAGGGCGAGGATGTAATAGTCGTACCTTCTGTTTCTCAAGAAGATGCCATTAAAAAATTTCCAAAAGGTGTAAAAATTGTTAACCCTTACCTGCGTTATACACCGCAACCAAATCTAGACTAGTTGAAATCGTATAATTATCCGGGATAAGTTTTTTCTTATCCCGGATAATTACTCTCAGGCACGCTGTCGTAGGGGAAAGCGGGAATGATCCACTAGTGAAAATCAGGATCTGCTTTTCATTGCGTAAAAGCTGTTGTCTACTTATTTACTATCTTCTGATCAAATACTTTTTTAAGCTGCTGCAAAAACGCCCTCATGTCTTTTGGTAGGGGCGCCTGCAGGGTGTGGGTTCTTCCTGCCATATCCCTGAACACCAGTTTCGCTGCATGTAACGCCAGCCTTGATA
>JBBPYM010000112.1:0-8393 GCA_038199905.1 Chitinophagales bacterium
AACATAATAACAACGCATATATTCATGCCTCACGCTCGTCAGATGTTCCATTGCAATGAAAGACAGTCCCAACATTTTGGTCAGGGATAACGATCGTAAAAAAACTTTATTTCAGTCACCACAAAGCAACTGACATTTAAACATCTGCAACTAATACACAAACCATCGGCTGATAGCTGATAGCTGATAGCTGACGGCTGATAGCCCTCAGCCTTCAGCACTTCTCCAGCGCCTGCAAAATATCATTCAACACATCATCAGCAAATTCCAATCCTACAGATATTCTAATAAGGCCCGGTGTTATTTTTACTGCCATTCTTTCAGCTTCGGTGAGCTTCGCATGGGTGGTGCTGGCCGGGTGTGAAGCAATGCTGCGTGAGTCGCCCAGGTTAGCCGTAAGCGTGAGTATCTGCAGGCTGTTGAGGAAGTTACGACCTGCTTCGAGTCCGCCTTTCAGGTCAAAACAAAAGATGCCGCCGCCGGTCTTCATTTGTTTTTTGGCTATTTCATGTTGAGGGTGACTCTTTAAGTAAGGATATGTTAGCGAGTTGATCTTTGGGTGGTTCTCAAGCTTCGTAGCGGTATATAATGCATTGTCAGCATGACGCTGCATGCGAACATCCAGGGTCTCGAGGCTCTTACTTAGCACCCAGGCATTAAAAGGCGCCATGGATGGGCCGGTGCTACGGCAAAACAGGTAGATCTCATGAATGAGGTCCTTCCTGCCGGCGATTACACCGCCTAATACACGTCCCTGGCCGTCGATCCATTTGGTGGCGGAATGTACCACCAGGTGCGCGCCAAAATCAATCGGGCACTGACTTACCGGGGAAGCAAAACAGTTATCAACGTTCAGGATGATGTTGTGTTTTGCTGCAAGCTTGCCTGCGAATTCAAGGTCAATAATATCCAGCCCGGGATTGGTAGGTGTTTCCAGGTAAATCATCTTTGTATTGGGACGGATGGCTGCTTCCCACTCTTCCGGCTTTTCAGCGCTTACATAGGAATATTCAATGCCATAACGACTCAAGTACTTGGTAATGATCGTGTGTGTGCTGCCAAAGATTGAATTACAGGACAGCAGGTGATCACCTTTCTTCAACAATGCCATAAAGGAAGCAAACACAGCGCTCATGCCTGAAGCCGTAGCAAATGCAGCCTCGGCACCTTCCAGCGCACAGATCTTGTCGGTAAACTCCGTCACGTTGGGATTGCTGAAACGGCTATATATATTCGCATCCGATTCATCCGCGAAAGCGGCGCGCATGTCTTCAGCGTTATCAAAAAGAAAACTGCTGGTCAGGAACAGGGGAGTGGAATGCTCCATCTGGCTGGTGGTTTCGGTTTGTATTCTTATCGCTTTTGTTATCCTGTTTTGCTCCATGTTTCAGTGTAGGTTTTTCAATTTATTATAAAAGCCGCGCTTACAGCTACCAAAACTGGTTTGGTATTCCGCAGCAAGTTCATGCAAAAGGATTATAGGAAGGTGTCTTTAAAATGTGGATTCCTTATTCACATCATTTGTATCGGGCAAAGGCTCCGTTCCCGGAACAACTTTTACATCCCATTTTAGTGTGCAACCTCCCTTACGAAGGGTGTTGGCTACAGAGCAGTATTTCTCCATGGATAACTCACAAGCTCGCCTTGCTTTTGCCGGGTCGATATTGCCTTTTAGTTCGAACACTATCGTAACATCCTGCCACAAAGAAGGCTCTACGTCGGCTTCTCTTTCTCCTTCGATAGTCATATGAAATCCTTCTACAGGCTGTCGCTGTTTCTTTAATATTGACACGATATCAATGCCGCTACAGCCACCCAGACCCATCAGCAACAGCTGCATCGGGCGCACGCCAAAATTCTCTCCACCTGTTTCAGGACTGGTATCGAGTCTTATCGTATGACCATTGCCATCCCTGGCTTCAAAGCCAAAATCGCCTTGTACCCGGTCAACTTCTACTTTTATCATTTCTAAATCTTTTTTGCAAATGTAATTCACATACGCCTTTACTTTGCGTTCTGAAACAGAGAATCTGATTAATGAACCATTTTTCTTATAAGCTGGCTTTTGAACTGGAAGCGGGACATGTGCTTCCGGAGCTTACGATAGCCTATCATACATATGGTCAGCTAAATACAGACAAATCCAATGTAGTCTGGATCTGCCACGCGCTTACGGCCAATTCCGACGCGGCAGACTGGTGGCCGGGAGTTATAGGCGACGGTCAGGTTATAGATCCTCGAAAATATTTTATTGTCTGTGCCAATATATTGGGTTCCTGTTATGGTACCACCGGTCCTTTAAGTCTTGACCCTAACACTGATGAGCCTTACTATGGCAGCTTCCCCATAGTTACAATCAGGGATATGGTAAAGGCACATATTCTCTTACGCAGGCACCTGGGAATTGAAAAGATCTTCTTATTAATGGGCGGCAGCATGGGCGGTTACCAGGCGCTAGAATGGGCGATCATGGAAAATGACCTGGTTGAAAACCTTTTCCTGCTGGCTACTTCGGCCACCGAAAGCGCCTGGGGCATCGCAACACACACTGCCCAGCGCCTGGCGATTGAAGCAGATGGCACCTGGATGCAAAATTCCCCTGGCGCCGCAGCTAAAGGTTTAAAGGCCGCACGCGCAATTGGTATGCTCACGTATCGTAACTATGGGATACTTGTTGAAAAACAAACGGATACCGATCCTGAAAAACTGGATGACTACAAAGCATCTTCCTATATCATTCACCAGGGCGATAAACTGGTTCACCGGTTCAATGCGTATAGTTACTGGCTGCTTACCAAAGCAATGGATAGCCATCATCTCGCAAGGGGAAGATCACAGGGATTGAAATTTGTGCTGCAGGGGATCCGGCAGAAAACATTGATCATCGGCATTAGCAGCGATATTCTTTGTCCGCCGCATGAACAGGAATTCCTCGCGCACCACATGGCACACGCTACGTTTATCGGTATAGACTCCGCGTACGGGCACGATGGTTTTATGGTGGAGTCTGAAAAGATCTCTCATTATCTTGCCGGTTGGCTGCTGACGGATGCTCATTAGGATTTGAATGCGGGGCAAGTTAACCGCAAAGGACGCGAAGAGGAAGCGCAAAGGAGCGCAAAGTTTTTCTTAAAATCCATGCACCTATCAAGTCACCCCGCAGGGGCCCCCCGGCTGATAGCTGATAGCTGACGGCTGAGAGCTTCTCACCATACTTTCAGGAGTGCAACCACCAAAATTCTAAGGCTCCAGATAATTACCAGCGATCCAACACAAAGAAACATTGTTTTAAGGGGTAGCTTGCCTGCAAGACGGGCAGCAATAGGTGCCGCAGCCATACCACCAATGATAAGGCCGGCTATTACCTGCCAGTGACTAATGCCAATCATCGAGAAAAACGTGAGTGCGCTGGCCAGCGTAACAAAAAACTCGGTGATACTTACCGAGCCGATCACGTATTTAGGCGTGCGACCCTTGCTGATCAGCGTGCTTGTTACTAACGGTCCCCAACCTCCGCCGCCGAATGAATCGAGAAAACCACCCGCGCCGGCGAGCCATCCCACACGTTTTACCTTGGTTACCCGCTGGTTTTTACGGAAGCTGGTGATAATAATTTTAGTGCCAAGAAATAAGGTATATAATGCCAGCGCCGGACGAATATAATCTGCATATTCATTACCAAATTTGGCGAGCAGGTAGGCCCCAATTACAGCACCCACAACTCCCGGGATCAACAACGCTTTAAAAAGTCTTTTATTTACGTTGCCAAACTTGTAATGACTGTAACCAGAAGCACCGCTGGAGAACATCTCGGCGGTATGGATGCTGCCACTGATCGCTGGCAGGTTAATGCCAAGGGATAACATAATAGTAGTGCAGGTTACCCCGTAACCCATGCCTAGCGCGCCATCCACGAGCTGTGCCAGAAATCCTGCAAGGATCATCCAGTAAAAATATTTATCCATTTCCCTCGATAGGTTGATCGTGCTTACAAGCAGGTCATTAAAAGGAACATACGACAGCACAACATGACCAAAGAACATGAAAAAGAATGCAAAAAGGATCAGTGTGGCAATTTTTTTCCAGCGCTTTTCACCCGATTTAAAATCACTGTCCTTACCGCTTGACAGGATTTTGGTCACTTCATTCAAGCGGTTCACTTTAGCGTTGAAATCACCTTTTAAGTTGTTACGGATGCCCTGCATATTCGTAAGCACATCATCAAGTTTTTCAGGCAACAACTCATTAAATGTTTCCTTTAAACGTTTAGCAATGGTGGGAGACTTGCCATTCGTGGATATGGCAATCTTCAGGTTGCCTTTTTTAACGATGGAACTTAGATAGAAGTCACAAAGCTCAGGCTGATCGGCAACGTTTACAAGTTTACCTTTCTGTTTGGCATCTTCCCGTATCTTTTTGCTAAGATCCGGCTCGTTTACGGCGATAACGGCAATGTCGACATAGTCGAGATCGGATACCAGGTATGGCCGCTGGATAATCTCAACATTTGGATGATGACTGGCAGCATTTAAAATGGCCTCATTGATCTCTATCGCCACCAGTTTCACCGGGGTGGCCGGGGAATTATGCAGTATGGCCATCAGTTTTTCCAGGCCTACATTACCACCACCAACCACAAGCACGCTGAGCTCTTCAAGTTTTAAAAAAACGGGGAACAGGTTGTTAACGGTTTGCGGGATGTCTGCTTTAGCTGAAATCACTTTTTTTGCTGTTTCCTCAAGAGACATGTGTGCGTATTTTTCAATTTAACTGTAAAAAAGAACCGCCTTACCTGTTAATGTTATCATTATTAATTACTCACCCAATTTTTTCTTAAAACGAAGTCGCCAAATTTTTCATCAGGAGATTTCTCTTTGCTATAGACAGAAAACAGCATATCGAGTTCAGATAAGATCGCCGCCTCTTCCAGGTTCTCCCGGTAAATTTTATTCAGCCTGCTGCCTTCGTGATCACCACCCAGTTGCAGGTTGTATTTACCGTAAGAGGTGCCCACAAAACCTATCTCGGCGGCATAAGAACGGGCGCACCCATTAGGGCAACCGGTCATGCGGAGAATGATGTCTTCTTCCGCCAGTCCGTACTTTTCCAGGATAGGCTCTATCTTGGTAATCAGCGAAGGCAGGTAACGCTGTGCCTCTGCCAGGGCTAGCGGACAGGTATTAAAAGCTACGCAGGCCATGGAATTCTTACGAAGTACTGAAGCGTCATCCGTATGCGCGATAAGGTTGTACTTCTTTAAAATATCGAGGATGGTTTCCTTATCCTGTTGCGTAATGTCACTTAAAATCAGGTTCTGGTTGCAGGTAAATCGAAAATTTGCTTTTCCCGTTTCAGCGATTTCAAGCAACGCCGTTTTCATGAGCACGTTTTCGTCATCCAGCACCCTGCCATTTTCTATGAACATTGTGTAGTGCCAAAGTTCATCGTGACTCTGCGTCCAGCCGTAGTAATCTGCCCGTGTTTGTAGCGTATATGGCCTGGGCTCCTGTATTGCAAAGCCGGTGCGGTTTTCAATCTCTTTAAGGAACCAGTCAACACCATATTTGTCAACGGTATATTTCAACCTGGCCATCTTGCGATCGCTCCTGTTACCATAATCTCTTTGAATAGTAACGATTTCGTATACTGCTTTCAGTGTTTTTTCTTCGGTATCAGTAAAGCCGATCACAGTAGCAAGTCGCGCATAAGTATCCGGGTTACCGTGAGTAGTTGATAAGCCGCCACCTATCGCGATATTAAAGCCTTTAAGCTCATTATTCTCGATGATCGCAATCAGCCCCAGATCATTTGCCAGTACGTCCACATCATTATTGGGGGGGATAACGATGCCAATTTTAAACTTCCTGGGTAGGTAACGATCCTGGTACAAAGGATCCTCCTCGTGTTTTTTATCGGCTATCTTTTCCTGGTCAAGCCAGATTTCGTAATAGGCACGTGTTTTGGGGAGCAGCATATTGCTGATCTTGGTTGCGTATTCAAATACCTGGTCGTGAATGGGTGATTGTATAGGGTTGGAAGTACAAAGTACATTCCTGTTAATATCACCGCAGGTTGCTATGGAATGAAGTTGAACTTCATTAAAAGCCTGGATCGTTGGTTTGATTTTCGATTTGATGAGACCATGCAGTTGGATGGTCTGCCTGGTAGTGATCTTGATAGTGCCAGTTGAATTTTCACCGGCAATATTATGAACGGCGATCCATTGTTCAGGTGTCAGGAATCCACCTGCCAGTCGTAACCGGATCATGAAGGAATACAAGCGCTCCAATTTTTTTGCGGCACGTTCGTCGCGGCGGTCACGGTCATCCTGCTGGTACATGCCGTGAAACTTAAACAGCGCCTGGTCATCTTCGCTGATAGCGCCGGTGATCTCATCTGCTATGCTGTGCGGAATGGTACCTCTCAAGCTATCACTGGCTTGTTTCACTTTTTCAATTTGCGATAAATTGTTCTTTTCAGTCATTGTTTAGGTATGAGGTATGGGGTATGAGGTATGAGGAAGAAACAATGCCGTTTTTTGAGTTGTTTCTTGATTCAATACTATTTTATACACACCCTGAACCGATTTTAATTATTTTTAAATGAAACGAAAGAAATAATATTTCCTGGTTTTAATGGCATTTAACCATCTTTCTAAAACCGATGATTTGATGTTACATGACCCAAATTCACTATTACAAAATGAAGCCTCTTTTCTTCACCCATACCCTATCCCCATACCTCCCCCCATTCCTCAATAGACATCCTTCATATATCTTCCATCTTCCTTCATTTGGTCGAGGTACTGAATCGCTTCATCTTTCGAACGGCTGCCTTCCTCTTCGATTATACGTAATAGTGTGTTCTCTACGTCAATGCTCATCGGATCCTTTGTGCCACACACATAAATGTATGCGCCTGATTCAAGCCATTCGTAGAAAAGCTTTCTTTCTTTTAGCATCTTATGCTGTACGTAAACTTTTTCCTTGCTATCACGGGAAAAGGCAACGTTCACTTTGCTTAGAACACCCGTTTCCAGCCAGCTTTGTATTTCTGTCTGGTACAGGAAATCGGTATAAAAATGCTGGTCACCAAAGAACAGCCAGTTTCTCCCGGTTGCTCCCATGGCGTCTCTCTGGGCTATAAAAGACCTAAACGGAGCGATGCCTGTGCCAGGGCCTATCATGATAATATCTTTATCTTCTTCCGGCAACCTGAATTGCGCGTTTGGATGTACATAAAAGTTGAGCGTGGCATCTACTGCCAGATGGGAAAGAAAATCAGATGTAAGGCCGTATTTGATTTCTTCGTTTATGTCAAAGTAATTCTTTGCAACAATAATGTGCAGTTCACCGCCATGGGCCTCAGGTGAGGATGCAACTGAATATAATCGCGGGGTGATGGGTTCAAGCACGGCGATAACGTCTTTAAACTGAGCCTGGTTTTTAACGGGGTAAATGCGGAGCAGGTCAATCAGATCAATCCTCGTTGCTGGTATATCCTGCTGAACAATGTCTGCGTACTTTTTAACCACTCTTTCGGGAAGGTAAAAGATGTTCAGTTTTTTCTGGAGCAGCTCCAGCACACTGATCGGCTCGTTTTTGTAACCCACCGTCTTATCCTTATCCATCCCTGCCAAAGTTAATATCCAATCTATGACATTGCGTGGATTCTCGGGTATTACACCGATAGAGTCGCCGGGCAGATAATCTATATTCTCTGCCTCTATTTCTATATGGTAAGTTTCTTTGGCAGAGCCAAGGTCATTAAGGTTTACGTTGGTGAGTACTTTGCGGCTATATGTTTTTTTACCACTGGATTTTTTTGCAACTACAGTTGAAGTAGTGGTGGTTGCAGTGCCATTGTGTTGGAGGGCCTGGAAGGCACCAGTGAACCAGGTGTTGGCGTCATCTTCATAATCAACATCACATTTCTGTAAGGGAACCAGTCGGCTTCCTCCGAGTTTCTGGAATTGTTCATCTACGTCTTCGCCGGTTTTACAGAAGAGGGGGTAAGAAGTGTCTCCCAATGCCAGTACACCATATTTTAGTTTGCCAAGGTCGAACCCGTTTTGATAAATATGATCATAGAACTTCTTTGCTGCGGCCGGCGGTTCACCATCGCCCTGTGTGCTGATGATAGAGAAAAAGTATTCTTCTTTGGAAAGATCTGTAACCTTGTACTGGTCCAGGCTTACCACTTTGGCATTGATGCCATTCTTTTTCGCTTTGGCCGCAAAAGTGGTAGCCAGCTTTTTTGCATTTCCTGTTTCTGTACCATAAACAATAGTGATCTTGTTTACACCATTTTTAGCAGGAGAAAGCTCCTGGGGCTTGCTGGCTGCATGTGGTGCTATTACCGCGGAGAGGTAACCGTTCATCCAGATGATCTCT
>JBBPYM010000113.1:0-4665 GCA_038199905.1 Chitinophagales bacterium
CTATAAGGTTTGATTGATTAGAGTTGTTACTACAGATTCAACCTTATAGGTTTAGGAACACGGTGTACGACATTTTAGGTAGTAAGGAATACACCTACGAAATGACAAAACTCATCACAAGATCACCAAATATTTTAGAGTTAACAATCAGCAGTGTTCGTTGATCTTTACTGAAATCATACGCTGCCCGGATAAAATCTTTATCATCAAAATCGAACTGCGAATTTAGCTGCATGTGTTCTTTGAAATCCACCCCGCCGTTCCCATACCATTTAAACATAGCTTCTTTTGCTCCCCAACATAAAGTGAGCAGCTCAATTCCTGGCTCGTTGTCGTTAACGCGCAGCAACTGCATTTCATGATCACCCATGAACTTGCTTGTTATTTTTTTGATCTTCGGCGTTACCAGTTCAATATCAACCCCTACCCTGTTCTCCCGACTTACGATAGCTGCTGCAAAATCACCGCAGTGTGAAATGGAAAAATGGAATGCCTCGTTACTCAAAAAAGGCTTACGGGTATCGGCAACCCTGATCAGGGCGGATGGAAAATCGGGAAATAAAAATTGAAGCAGGAACCTTCCCGCAAGGTGTTGTAGTCTTTTGTGCGGATGAGATATCTCGCGCTGGATACTTACCTTCTCCAGAAAAAAGTTTTCTTCTTCTTCTATTTTCCAGATACCCAATTTTGAGAACTGGTTGATAGTATGTTGATAAAATAGCGGCACCTATACAAATTAAGCTTTTAGATTGCAGACTGTAAACTAAAGACATGAAAGTACAATGATCTTTACGAATATACTTTAATAAGGGTAATATGATATTGTCGGATAAACGCATTCTAGAGGAAATTGGAAACGCTACCATAAAAATTGAACCTTTCAGCCGGGAAAGCCTTGGCACCAATTCTTATGATGTGCACTTGTCCAAACACCTGGCGGTATATAATAATACGGAGCTTGACGCGAAAAAACACAACACTATCAACCATTTCGAGATTCCTGAAGAAGGTTTTGTACTGCTGCCCGGCATTTTATACCTCGGCGTAACGCAGGAATATACGGAAACGCATGTGCATGTTCCCTTCCTGGAGGGCAAATCATCTACTGGACGATTGGGCATCGATATACACGCCACCGCGGGCAAAGGAGATGTTGGCTTTTGCGGTAACTGGACGCTGGAGATATCCTGCAAGCTACCGGTACGGGTTTACGAAGGCATGCCTGTCGGTCAGCTCATCTATTTCCCGGTGGAAGGAGAAATTGAGGTAAAATATAATAATAAGAAGGATGCGAAATACAGCGGTCAGCCAAACCGGCCGGTGGAAAGCATGATGTGGAAGAACAAGTTTTGAGGAAGCTGTGAGCTATCAGCTATCAGTCGTAGAGTATTAAGCGTCTGTACGCATAGCAGCACCAAACACAAAATAACCAATGAAAAAAGAGATGATCGCCACCATTTTACCTCCGATGGAGGGGACGTTACGCCCAAGGGGCGGAACGGGGGTGGGTCTACGGAGCGGGTTGCTGTGGGTCTTATGCGTTGTGCTTAACTGTAAGCGTTTTTAGGCGTAATCCTTAACTGTTGTCGATCACCACCCACCCCCGTTTGGCCTACGGCTCAAACTTCCCCTCCAAGAAGGGAATAGGCTACCAGCATGCATTTCAGGGCAAAGCTTAAATTATTTTTTTGAGAAGATTTATTACGCATTTCCAGCTGGTTATTAATTTTTAGACGTTCAAACTAGTCGAAATACCACCATCAAACCGCGGCTGACAGCTGATAGCTGATGGCTGACAGCCAGATCAAATTCCTCCAAACTTCTTCCTATACCCTACCAACATAGCCACTACCTCATTATAACTCATCATTCCTGAAGGTTGCTGGTTGGCTTTCAGATAACTGCCATATAGTTTCCGGATGATTGGCTCCAGGGGGTTTTCATAGCGCTTATAAAACTTCTTCATCGTTACAAAATCTTCTTTAACGCCGGGTTTTAGGGCATTAAATATTTGTTGCGCAGTAATACTGTCTCTTCTAAACATCTCCCGGATTGAGTAAGAATACAAGTCAAAATAAAGGGAGTACTTGAAAGCAGGGTTGATAGATAATCGTGCAGAAAGAAATCCGGCAAAATTAGCTTCGTTCTCTTTCGCGTAGCCAAGCTGGTGACCGATTTCATGACAGGTAGTAAAAGGTTGCACAAAGGGCGGCACAGTAGTATTAGACTGGGCCTCGCCTGTAAAAGGATTGTAATACCCGGTGAAGCCGAGATAATTTCCCAGGTAACTATACAGAGACGGTTTAACAGACGGATACCGGTACTTCAGGTTGGATAGTTCCTGGCCGGCCGCCTTGTAAGTTTCAACAGCTATCTGGAACAATGTTTTCTTTTTGCTTAATCCGGCCCGGTAGTCACGCGCGGTAGAATCAAAGACATCCAGTTTACCGGTAAGTTCGTTCAAAACTTCCTTCAGATCCTCCGTGGAATAACTGTCCAATGAAAGTCCCATTTGTAACTCCATGGGCAACCGGTTATAATTTAATCCCCATAACAAATTGAACGATACATAAATTACCAGCGCTACATATACCACCTTTTTAAAGGCCACGAACCAAAATTGTCTGAAGTCCCTTTTTGTAAAATGCGCGCTAATAAAAAGCAACAGTTTTCGCAACCAGTAAATGGCCACCACCAGGTATAATATATCTCCGATGCTGAATGGTATCCACCCGAAAAGAACGCGCTGCGTAGAAGCGATATAGGGATAAAGTCCGTTGGAATAATACCGTTCGACCTGTGCAGGGAAAAAAGAAAGAATCTTTATGATCAATGCGACAATCAGTAATGCGGCCCAGCTAATTTTCTTTGGAGATGACATCTGGTTTTAAAATTAAGAATATATCGTCATTTAAGTTGCAATGCGATGGTTAAGTTACCAGGCAAGGCGCCTTTCCTGTAAATTTTAAAACAACCAGCTTTTGAACTTAAAGGCCCAACGAACTTTGAAAGTTCCTGGTTAACTTTAATCTTTGAAGAGCAACATTTAAACTCCGCACTTTGGACAAAACCCTGGAATATAATAAGAACGAAGACGCCATGAGACTGATGTTAAGTCATCTGAACACCAGGTTTGAAAAGCTTGCCCTGGGTGGGGGCAGGAAAGCCATTGAGAAACAACACGCCAGGAATAAACTTTTCGCCCGTGAGCGGATCGATTATCTCATTGATAAGGACTCGATTTTTGTTGAGATAGGAGCTTTTGCCGGCTATGAAATGTATGATGCCCAGGGGGGGTGTCCGGCCGGCGGCACTGTTGCAGGACTGGGATATGTCAGCGGC
Organism: Chitinophagales bacterium; assembly: GCA_038199905.1. Lineage (GTDB taxonomy): Bacteria > Bacteroidota > Bacteroidia > Chitinophagales > Chitinophagaceae > JADCRZ01. The sequence goes on from JBBPYM010000113.1 coordinate 3,343, forward strand.
CGTCAATGCGTGATAATAGCAAACGATCAAACAGTAAAAGCCGGCGCCTGGTTTCCGATAACGGGCAAAAAAAATCTTCGGCTACAGGAAATAGCCATGGAAAACCACCTGCCTGTAATTTACCTTGTAGACAGTGCTGGCGTTTTTCTGCCAATGCAGGATGAGATCTTTCCGGACAAGGAACATTTTGGTCGCGTCTTCAGGAATAATGCCCAAATGAGCGCCATGGGCATCACGCAAATAGCGGCAGTAATGGGTTCATGCGTTGCCGGCGGCGCCTACCTGCCGATCATGAGTGACGAAACCCTGATGGTTGAAGGCTGCGGTTCTATCTTCCTCGCTGGTCCCTACCTGGTAAAAGCCGCTGTTGGTGAAGACGTTGATGCTGAAACCCTGGGCGGCGCCCGTACACATAATGAGATCAGTGGCATTGCCGACTATCTTTTTAAAACTGAACAGGAATGTCTTGACCAGGTGAAGAAAATCATATCAAAACTTGGCAAACAATCAACAGCAGGGTTCGACAGGATAAAGGCGTTGCCACCGGCAAAGGACCCGGCAGACTTATTTGGCATTCTGCCTTCAGATCATACAAAGCCTTACGATATGCTGGAGATTATTGACAGGATCACGGATGCATCAATAACCTCACCAGCGACTTCATCATTCGAACCATTTAAGGAACTATATGGCAAGACCATCCTTTGTGGGTACGCGCGAATAAATGGCTGGGCTGTCGGCATCGTTGCTAACCAGCGAAAAACGGTAAAAAACAAGAAGGGTGAAATGCAAATGGGCGGCGTAATTTATAACGACGGCGCCGATAAAGCAGCTCGTTTTATTATGAACTGCAACCAGAAAAAAATACCGCTCGTTTTTTTACAGGATGTCACCGGCTTCATGGTTGGCAGCCGGAGCGAGCATTCGGGGATAATAAAAGACGGGGCTAAAATGGTGAATGCAGTAGCGAACTCTGTAGTGCCTAAAATAACGATCATCATTGGCAATTCTTACGGCGCTGGCAATTATGCCATGTGCGGCAAGGCTTATGATCCACGGTTCATTTATGCATGGCCTACCGCCAGGATAGCAGTAATGGGTGGTGAACAGGCAGCCAAAACATTGCTACAAATCCAGGTAGCAGGGATGAAAGCCAAAGGCAAAGAAGTAAGTATTGATGAAGAACAAAAACTGTTAACTGAAATAAAAGGGAGTTATGAAAAACAAACCTCTCCCTACTACGCGGCCGCACGTTTATGGGTAGACGCTATTATTGACCCGCTCGCCACAAGAACGCTTATCACCGAGGCCCTTCAAGCTGCC
>JBBPYM010000114.1:0-7921 GCA_038199905.1 Chitinophagales bacterium
GGTGGAAGCGAAGGATCACATCAAAATGTTTCATCAATATTTTTTTACGTTAGACCCGGACGAGAAGTTCATCCAATCCAATATTACAAAGGCCCTTTACCTGGCTGATGGTACGGCTAAACAACAATACGACAACTTAAAGGAAAATGGCTACTACGCAAATATAATTTCAGCGAACATTAGCCAGCAAATTACCGTCGATAGTGTTATGATAAATACCGATAGTCATCCATACCATTTTCGATGTTATGCGATACAACAGCTCGTTCGTGCAACCAGTATAGTCACGAGGCGCTTGATAACGGAAGGTTATATCCGTTCAATAAACAGGAGTGACAATAATTCCCATGGATTTTTAATTGAAAAATGGAGCACTCTCGAAAATACCGACATTAAAACACAAACACGCTGACAATGCCCTTTAAATTCAAAACATTAAAAAACAGGACTCATCAAAGCTCGGGTTTAGTTAACGCTATCAAGTCCCGCATATCCATTCATTTGAGAACGCTTAGTAAGACGCTTTCACGGCAGGCTGAAAAAATGAGCGTTAACACTAAAAAAGTCATCCTTGTAATCTTTTGCTTTGTTTTTGGAACAGCGAGTTTACTTATAACTTTTCTGGCTTTTGAAACGAAATCCAGCGTGATCTATATCGAAAGAATCAGTGTGCCATCGTCGGTGCTAGATGGATTAAGGACACCAGATCGAGCAATTTCGGTTTTTCCAGACCAGCAAATTGCGAGAATCGTTCGATTCAGAAAGCAGTTAGATAGCCTGAATAAATCGAAAACGGGCAAAAGGACATACGACAGCATTGTTAAACTTCATCCCGGGTTGATAGACAGCCTGACTTTAGTTGAAGAATTATACATCAATAAATAAACCTGATAATATGAAAAATCATTCAGTACCTGTGATGCAACACCAAAAAATGAAGTTCTGGTTGATTTTGCCCTTGCTGGTATTACCATTTGTTACTTTCTTATTGTGGTCTGTTGGCTTGATAGGGGATACTTCGCAGGACCGGACCAATGCCATGCAGGGAGGGTTGAATTTTAATTTGCCTTCTGCACTTTCCGGCGAGGACACAGCATGGAACAAGTTGCAGTTTTATGAAAAGGCGGATAAAGACTCTGCCCGGCGTCATGACCTGATAAAAAATGATCCATATCTGAGTTCATCTGCGTCATCAGACAATGAGGCGCTAAATCATTACAAAATTAATTCTGAGCTCCCCGTCAATAATCAGTTTAAACTTTCTTATGATCCATACCCAAAAAACAAGCTGGGCAGCAACGATCCCAACGAAGAAAGGGTTTACCGAAAGCTGACTCAACTAAACACTGAACTTAATAAAACGGACGACCCTTCTGGAATTACCAACCAGCGCTCCCGGAATGACCAAGAACTTGCAAAATCAGAAGCATCAAATGACGGTCAGCTCGAGCAATTAAATGCAATGATGCAAAATGGCCAGGCACCAGCCGGGGGTGGTGACCCGGAAATGCAGCAAATAGATGGAATGCTGGAAAAAATACTGGACATCCAGCACCCCGACAGGCTACGGGAAAAGATCAAACAAACTTCTCAAATCAACTCGCAAAATGTTTATGGGGTTCAGGCTGTCGGGAAGGATCTTAGGATCTCTACACTACAAGCAGATAAAACACCTTCACCAGTATTGGATAGTGCCGAGAAGTTGACAACCTTTTTTTCTTTAGACGATGGAGCTGCATCGGTTGACCACGCCAACGTTATAAAGGCAGTTATAAACGAGTCGCAGACAGTACTCAGTGGTAGCACGGTCAAACTGGAACTGGAAAGTGAGATCTTTGTAAATGGTCTCCTGATACCCAAGCGACGGTTTCTGTATGGTGTCTGTGACCTTGATGGAGATAGGCTTCGCATAGTTATCAAGTCAATTCGTTACAACCAAAATATCTTACCTGTGTCTCTTTCGGTGTTTGATTTGGATGGGCAGGAAGGCATCAATATTCCCGGGGCGCTGACAAGAGATGTTGCCAAGCAATCAACAGACCAGGCGATCCAAAGTATCCGGCTGTCCAGTTTAGACCCATCAATCGGGGCACAGGCGGCGAGTGCAGGTATCCAGGCTGCAAAGACCCTTATTAGCCGCAAAACAAAACTTGTGAAACTCACCATACCAGGGCCATACCGGGTTTTGCTGAAAGACAATAACCTCTAACCTATTCATTTAAAATACAAACATCATGAAAACATGTATCAGATTCTGTGCGGTGATATTTTTAACGCTCGTGTCACATAAGTTCTTGGCAGCACAAACAAATAACCAGGTTATTACTGCAAGAGCAATTGACCCATATCAGCTGTCAATAAGCGAAACCAAAACAACCAATATCATTTTCCCGTATGAGATAATTAGTGTTGACAAAGGAAGCTCTGAAGTACTCGCGCAAAAGGCCAAAGGTGTGAACAATATCTTACAATTAAAAGCTGCAAACGGCTATATTGCCAGTACTAACGTAACAGTGATAACCAATGATGGGCAATTCTATTCGTTTCTGATTACGTATGCTCCAGAACCGACTAATTTAAACATTCAAGTAACCAAAGACAGTCTGACAAGCAGTCAACATGTTTTGCTTTCTGGACCCGGCTTGAATCAGTCTGCCTTACATCGCGTATCGAAACAAGTAGTGCTCAATAAACGCTTTCTGCATGTTGCCACCGGCGATCAAAAGATGAAGTTTCAATTAAATGGAATTTACTTGAAAGAAAACTTGATGTGGTTCTCAACAGTACTAAAAAATGCTTCGCTTATTGACTACGGACCAATATCTCTGAGGTTTTTTGTAAGGGATTTAAGGAGGTTGAAACGAACCGCCAGGCAGGTACGCGAATTGGAGCCGCTGTATATGAACCAGGATTCAGCTGTACTAGGAAAGTCGGCGGGACGGTTTACAACCGGATTTAAGCCATTTGCAATTCCGAAAACACAGGAGCTGGTTATCCAGGTCACTGAAGAAAATGGAGGCCGCACCCTTGAGCTCCACTGCAGTCATAAACTGTTACTCAAGACGCGCAAGCTATAATAATTCCAGTCATTTGCCAGTCAGTTTTTCGCAACAGGTGAGGTCACCATCACTTGGGTGTCATCTCTATGCGTTTTTTTTGAAAGCTCAATTAAAAGAATATGGAAGATAGGGTACAAAGTTTTAACGAGCGACAACTGATTAAGGCAGGATTTGGTGATGCGGTCACGCCCGAACTTAAGGCACTGATGCAAAAAGGCGTTCCCATGATCGACCATAAGTTAGAGAAGGATTATGATGGAGACAAACTTGAGGCCACGTTGTACCTCAAAAAATCCGTGCTTTCAAATTATTATACTTTAAAGGAATTTGATTTGCAATTGAAGAAGGATGGTTCCGCTAACACAGTCAAGCATACTTTCAAGATTACGGACACTAATTTCGGATCTGCCAAAATCAATGCCCAACACATTAGTAAGGCAGATCGCCTTACACTCCAGGAGGCCTATAACTTACTTGCCGGAAGGTCAGTTTACAAAAAGCAAATCAGTACCGAAGGTAGCGAGACGCATGCATGGATCAGGTTAAACCTGAAACAGCAGGTTCAAAGTCCTGAGCCGGTACACGGCTTGTACACAATAAAATACGGAATTGATCTCGAGAAATTGCTCAATAATTACCCTATTAAAGAGCTTAAGTCTGACCGCGAAAGACATTCACTGATACATTCTTTGCAACGCGGTAATTTAAAGAAAGTAACGCTTGTTGGTGCAAAAAAGACAGAAGAACATCTTTACATTTCCATGAATCCTGCTTTTGGATCTTTGAACATTTATGACAAGCATCATCAACGATTGTCAACGGGTGAACTTTTGGAGAAAAGATATATAGGTAAAGACCTTGGTCTGAGTGAAAAGCTGACGACAAAACATGTAGTAGATAATAACGCCTACGAGTTGCGCGAGCCGTCGCCGAAAATAAAAACAACTATTGGAAACGCCATTACCCAGAAAGACAGTACGAAGGTACCCAGGCAAAAAATCAAGCATTAATGAAATTTGCTACTGCGATATTTTTATTCATGGATATAATCCAGGAGGATCCAAGAATTGGGCCCTCACATATTAGCCTGTATATCGCGATCGTGTATTCATGTCGGAAACAAGGTTCTAAGATGCCTATTAGAATTTATAGAAAAGATTTGATGCGGCGTTCTAAAATGCGTGGGAAGGGCACCTATCACCGATGTTTACGCGATTTGACCGAGTATGGGTTTATCAGGTATGTTCCTTCCAATGATTCGCTTAAGCGTAGCCAAATTTATTTAAGTGTTAAATAAAATTGACAATGGTCACTGGAGCAGAGTTGGATTTCAGTTAATGCAAATTTAAAACATCATGATTTAAACGATTTATATGGCAGTAGAGATAATAACGAGAGAAGATTTAAATCATTTTAGGGTACAGCTATTGGATGATTTGAAGCGAATCATCCAACAAAAAAGTCCACCGCATAAAGAGTGGATAAAGTCACCAGAGGTGAGGAAAATACTTGGTATATCACCAGGCACATTGCAAACCTTGCGCGTTAAAGGCACCATACGTTATGCCAAAGTAGGTGGGATGCTGTTTTACAAATATGAGGATATTGAAAAACTACTAAACGGAAATATGGCTTAGCCACAATAACACGATATGAACTACATAAAACACCTGACCGGTTTTTTTGACCGTGCAGCCAAAGACCATCATTTGAACTGCACGCATATGAGCCTATACATGGCAATTTTTCAACTATGGAACTTAAACCGTTTTAAGAATCCGATCTCGCTTTCCCGAAGCGAGTTAATGGGTTTGTCTAAAGTTAGTTCGAATACGACTTACCATAAGTGCATGAAAGAACTGCAACAATACGGTTACCTGCGGTATGATCCATCTTATCATCCGCTAAGGGGGAGTTGGGTCTTTCTTTTTCAGTTTGATGGTCCCAACGAAGTGGACCAGTCCATTATTTGTGCAGGTGGTGAACAGGTATTGGACAAGCGAGAACCAGGCGATGTACATGAAGAGGATAACCTGGTTCCTGAAACGCATGCCAGCAAAGGGCTTGAGCAGCCCTTAAACATATACAAACGTATTAAACATACTAAACATTCTTTTAAAAAAAATAAAAAGGATGAAGATGATAATTCATTGATTTCAGTTTCAAACCACTGCTCGCCAAATGAAAACGTTTCGGGCGAATTACTGCCTCAATCCGAATTTAAAATTATTCCCCAGGATATCAACACCGTTGTTGAATTTTTTAGAAGTTCATTGTATCCGGAGAGCCAGGCCGTAAAATTTTTTCACTATTTCACCGCAACTGGCTGGAAGGTAGGAGGGAAGGCCAAAATCGAGAACTGGCATGCCGCCGCTCACAGCTGGATGTTAAATGCCGAAACCAATAGTGCCGATGGAAAATCGAAAAGAAGGAAACCCGATGCGGAAAGACTCCATTCAAAATCAGACAAAGATTATAACGAACCCCTTTGATGATTGCTGCGTTTTAATCGAGGGACGGCTATTGTATGATTTTCCGAAATGCATTTCTTTTTTGGAGTGGAAAGGACGAGAAATATTCGGTGGGAAATTCAAAATCTACCACGAAGACCATGATTTATTGTACAGATTATTGCTCTACATCATCGGCGACAGAGATGGTGCAAGTGCTCATGGCTTGTCATTGCAGAAAGGACTCTTTTTAACAGGGCCGGTTGGTTGTGGTAAAACTAGTTTGATGATGTTACTGAGATTTTTTCAACCTCCTTCTCAACGATATGTTGTAAGATCTTGTCGGGATATTAGCCTCGCTTTTATAAAAGATGGGTATGATATTATTCATGCCTTTAATTTAGGAGCTGGTTTAACTACACCAAGAGTATTTTGTTTTGATGACCTGGGCATCGAGAGTAATCTTAAGTATTACGGAAATGAATGCAATGTGATGGCGGAAATACTACTCAGTAGATATGATCTTTTTGTCTCGCATGGATTGCTTACACATGTTACTTCCAATTGCAACAGTTCTGAGATTGAGCGTTTTTACGGGAATCGGGTCCGGTCAAGGATGAGGGAGATGTTTAATCTGGTGGCGTTTCCGAAAGATACTAAAGACAGGAGATCTTGAAATTAGTGCAATCACCGGTATGTAAAAGTAAACAGCTGAGAGTTTCTACTCAAAAAAAAGCCTATCGCTGTCTTTATGAAATAAATAAGAACGAGCAGACTGCTTGGGCTTTCCAATTTTAGATTTATATTGCTAGTTAAAGCATATGCTATGGAAGAGTCGCAAGAAATCTCTGCAGAAAAATTGCATGCAACAATAACACCTCAAAAGTTTGCCGCACCTTCAGACGTTTCCGAACTATTAGAAAAGTACTGCAAGGCTGATGATGATATAATTATCATTAATGAGATGCTGATTCATATTGGAAGACATTTACCCCAAAGTCCTCAGCGCGATCAGGACAATGAAATAATGATAAATGCACTTCAACTGTATTTTGAAGCAGCGGTTGATAAGATCAGATTTCACGGAAAACAAGTAGAGTCAGCTACCATCAGAGATCAGTATGGCAACATTATCGAAACCATGATGCAACTTTTTTCCGGTAGTTTCAGTTATACATACCGAGATCCTCAATTTAATCATAGGTATCGACCGAAAGCGAGGGTATATCAATTTTCACTCAATGCCGACGGGGGACTCTCAGTCCGTTGGGTTGATGAGTCCTCGGAAAAATAAGATCTGCTAGAGGTAGAAACGTGCCGCTTTGAAGCCTTAATAACCAGATGCCTGCCTTTGAGTGAGTTAAGGATTTGCTGGTTATTTTACCTACCGTTTTTTATTGGACTGCCTCTGTAGCGCTGCCTGCCGTAATTCTCTGCGGTAATAGAAGGACTTGAACATTAATCTGACCCTTGGAAACTAGACCTTAAATCTAATTTCCAAGGGGACGCTCTACCAATTAAGCTATATCACCAATAAAATTTATCTTTTTTAAAAGTCTCTTTGTCAATTGATAAAGCAAATTCATTTATACAATATGCTTTAAATTTTGATTGAGCTTTTTCATTTTTCCAAGATCTAATTTTGCCTGTATGTGCTTTGATGAATTCTGTTTTCACACTTTCAGTCAGTCGAGTCACATTGATTTTTCAACAAATTAATTCATCTGTTTTGTTTATCAATGAACGTAAAATATTTATTAAATCAAATACTTCTTCTTTACTAAAACTGTCTGTGTCATGAGATCGAACGTTAAATCCAAATGTCCCATTTAAAAGTTTCTTTTCCCAATATTTCTGTAATAAATTGCCTTTGTTTCTAATAAGGTCAGCTAAATCACCCTTTGATTGACCCCAAATATGAGTAAGTCTATTTCTTCTCAGTCTTATGTAGCCAAAGGTTTGCATTTTCTTCTTTGTCAAAAGAGACAGCTATGGCAATTTTAAAGTGTTCAAAAATGTCATCCGGTATTCTTTCTTTCAAAGCTAAATTTGGTGAAGTCGGGTCAGCCTTTCTTGTAAATTCATAAAACTCCCTCATTTAAACTTGAAACTCAGAATAGACAATTAGAAATAAGCTTTTCAAAATAAAAAAATATGTCTGCTGGTGTGTTCTGTCAAGGTGGCATAACGATACATTGAATTGTCGAGCTTTGGAATTAGTAGGGTAAATTTCAGTGGTAAATTTGTCCTTATTTTTTTCGAGCAAAGTATTATTGTCAATATAGAATTGCTCCCGTACAAAAATATAGTGTGAAAAATTATTGTTTAGCTCTCAGATCTTTTTACGAAAGTCTACTCAAAATGAACTTCTCAAATTTCGGTGTTTTAATATTCTGACTAACGTTAATGAAA
>JBBPYM010000115.1:0-8906 GCA_038199905.1 Chitinophagales bacterium
GAAATGGACCTTGAGAGAGCGCATTTAGTTTAAGGAAAACTAACCACTCGGGGTCAACCTGTGAGATCTTCTCAAGATATCACACGTTGTTCCCTTAACACTATAAACCCTAGGGAGCTAATCCGCTAGTAGCCTGTTTTATTGATGGTTGAATGCTAATTGACTTATGCGCATAACAATTCACCATTAATTAAACGATATCAAATTTTCATTAAATAGTCATAATCAAACTGGATGCTTTCAAAAGCATTGTTGGTATATTCTTCCTGCTCAACAAAAAAATACTTCATTCCAGATTTCGCGGTGTTCTTAAACAAGGAAGCAATATTTATCTTTCCTTTTCCGAATTCGGTGCTATGTTTTGTCACCGGGTCCATGTCTTTAAGGTGCCACAATGGAAAACGGCCAGGGTACTTATTAAAACAAGCAAGTGGATCGTTGCCTGTCATGATCACCCAACCAATATCCATCTCCATGGTTACAATCGCAGGGTCCGTTTTGTCCAGCAAAATATCATATAACACTTTCCCATTAACCTTATCAAATTCATAATCATGATTGTGATATCCGAATTTGATCTTTGATTTTTTACAATCTGTTGCTGCTTTCGAAAAGGCGTCTGCACATTTCTCATAGTTAGAAATGGTTTGACCCTGGAAGGGAAGGGAAGAGCAGACAAGATATTCCTGCCCTGCCTCGGCGGCAGCATCAATTGATTGCTGGAAATCTTTATCAATATGCACGTGACCACTGCGCATATTCATCCCAAGATCGTGGGTGATCTTTTTTATCTCTTTGGCCGACAGTCCGTAATAATTTCCCTTTGTGCTTTTGGCAGATTCCAATTCTTTATACCCGATAGCAGCGAGCTTTTTTAAAGTGCCGGTTGCGTCATCAAGCATTTCTTTGCGAACGCTGTATAACTGGATACCTACGTTTTTTGCTTTCGCGGCAGGTGCCGCATTTAAAACTGCCGGCAGCAAGAGTGCTCCTGCAGCAGTGTATCCTGAATTCTTTAAAAAGTCGCGACGTGTAGCCATTTCTAAAATTTAGTCTGAAGATAAAATATTAAATGAAAAATACAACTGTAAAATGATCTGTTTGAAGCTCCGTTATATCAGGTTCTTTTTCACATAATTGATACTCTTGGTGATGCTGTCAAAAGGCGAACCGGGACAAATATCCTGTTCTACGAAAAAATATTTCAAACCGGCCTTGTCGGCCTGTGCAAGAATTTTTTTGAAATTAATGGTGCCGTTACCAACCTCTGTAAATGCACGTTGTGGTGTATTGTCCATATCTTTTAAATGCCATAACGGAAAGCGGCCTGGATGCTTATCTATTAATGCAATCGGATCCATACCGGCTCTGGATACCCAGTAAATATCCATTTCCATCTTTACCAACGATTTATCGGTTTCATTCAACAGAATATCGTAAGGATATTGGCCATCCTGTTTATCAAACTCAAAGTCGTGATTATGGTAGCAGAACTGGATACCTGCCTTTTTACATAACTCCCCGGCCTTGTTAAATTCCACCGCAAGTTTTTTGTAATGATCAAGTCCGCCACGTTCCTCTGCCGACAAATACGCGCAAACCATATATTTGATGTCAACGGCTGATGCATCTTCTACTGCCTTCTCCCAACCATATAACATGGTGCCCTGGGTGTTCTGGCCATTTGTTTTTTCTTCGCCAAGCCGGTAATGGCTGCTTGGCATAATCAGTTTGTTTGTCTTTAACAAGTTGGCAAAGGCTTTGGCTTCCATGCCGTAGAACTTTTGTGAACCTGTGTAGCTGGCTCCTTCCAGTGTGTTATAACCGATCTGTGCAACTTTCGCGAGTGTGCCTGCGGGATCTTTCTGCATCGCATCCCGTACTGTGTATAATTGCAGGCCGATATTGGTTATTTTAAAGGATGGTATTGATGGCGTCACCAGGAATCCTGCTGAAAGTATAGAGGAGGACTTTATAAAAGATCTTCTTGAAGTCATGATAAAAATTTTGGTTGAACAATCGTTGAGGGTACTAATTTACTACTATGACGGGATATAAGGGCAAAAAGTTGGATGCCTGAGAGCTGTCCGCCGTCAGCTATCAGCTATCAGCTATCAGCTATCAGCTATCAGCTATCAGCCGTCAGCTATCAGCCGTCCTCTGGTTTGATAGGTACTTGAGCATATCAAACAGCACTTATCTTTTATCCGCAAACTAAATGCATATTAGTTGAGCAGAAGGCCTTCTTAGCTGATAGCTGATGGCTGATAGCTGATAGCTTGATGGCTGATGGCTGATAGCCGGTCACTACGGCAGTGCATCCAGCTTTACATCGGGTTGTTTACCGGAGAGTGGTCTTTCGAAATTGGTATTAAGCTGCGTATAATCATTAAAAAAACCACAATTACGGAGGTAGAATGAATTGGTTTTTTTGTCATAGCCACCGCCGTAATCCATGCGGTAACCTTTGACGGCAGTATTGTCTCCGGTGAAACGGGCTTTGTTAAGCTCCATCCATTTACCATTGGCATCAATGATCCACTGGTTGTTGAATAAAACGGTGCGTTCAATATATCCCTGTTCCGGTGAAAAGTTTTCAAGAAAAGAATGAAGGCGCTTCAGGTACGTATTCGTTTTAGGTCTTTTGAAACTGGCAATCAGCATCCACTTATTAGTTTCCGGCGCAAAGAAATAAGCCGTGTACTCGGTGTGGGTAGAGTCAACTGGTTTGCCATGAATCAGGAATTTATAGGTGTTGCCTGCTTTCCAGTTGTACCTGAGATAACTTTGTCCACCTGAACCTTCGTTGCCAAATTCTCCCGTGTGAACATCCGCGCCTTTTTTCAACATCTGGATTTTCTGGTCCCCAGGTATCTGTTTTGGATTGTCTGTTTTAAAAGGACTCCATACCGAGAACAGTATCCTTCTTTCTGTTGCTGAATTTACCTGGAAGCCAAAATACCCTTCTGCAAATCCCGATGCCATAAAGTAAGATCCAATCACATCCTGATTTACGGGAACGGTTACTTCGTTATAAAACCATTCCGCCTTTACTTCCGCCGGCAGCGTATAACCGAGATGTACGGAGGGTCCTCTCCTGCCCCAATGAAAGAAATTGCCTTCATTATTTTTTACATAAGCGGTTTCTTCATTGATGGAGCTACCTTCCATGGTGAGGCTGACGATATCGGCAAATACAGTTCCTGTTTTACTAATGCCACTGATAATGCAGGCAACGTAACCAGTGTCTTTGATCGTCCACTCACCAGCGGAATGGTCTCTGTAGCTGTTGCCTTCCACATCAATTTCTTTCGCCTTTCCAACTAACGAGATCTTTAAGCGGCTCCTGCCTTCAGGCACTTTCAGGTTAACTGCCAGCTGTAGTGTGCCCGGCTGTGTTACCCTTACATAGGTGGTAAACTGTTGTTTTTCATTTGACCATCTAACAATCCCCTCCCGGCCGATATTCCTATCACCGGAAGCAGTAAAAGTGTTGCCACCAACAGGCACAATAATCTGTGCAGCAGGCGATCCGGGTAATGTTGCTAACCAGGAAACGCTTGCTGAGGCGATGAGAATTGCGAGGAGTAGTGTTTTCATCATGAGGAAGCTATCAGCCGTTAGCTATCAGCCGTCAGCTATCAGCCATCAGCTATCAGCTATCAGCTATCAGCCATCAGCTATCAGCCATCAGCTCTCTGCCGTCAGCTCTCTGCTATCAGCTTTTGGCATCGTACTGACATTGACTTTTTATCGTTTAATAATTATTTTCCAGACAATGAGGTTCAAGACATTGATACTTATGTTTGAAATGAGCCTTCTTTGCAAAATTGGTTAATTTTGCATTGGAACAACAGCTGATAGCTGATAGCTGAAAGCTACTTCCTGCTATAATTTATGTTCCACAGATCATATCTTTTAAGCTGCAATTGCAAACGCTTTTCAAAGTCCGACCAGTCTCTTCTGTCCGCGGGGCTCCATAGTACTTCACTAAGGGCGCCCAGGCGTGGGAAAAGCATGTATTCGACTTTGCGCGGATTGCTCATGTATTCGGTCCACACATTACCCTGTGCGCCCAAAACGTGTTTGCTTTCTGCTGCTGACAGTTCTTTCGGTACCGGCTCATAGCTGTACACGGTTTTAATTGGCAGGTAGCCACCGATTGTTACTGAATCTTCTGGTTTTGACTGGGCATGATCGAGGTAAACATGACTACCGGGCGTCATGATAACATCGTGATTCTGTTTGGCAGCTTCGATACCACCTTTCTCACCGCGCCAGCTCATCACTACTGCATTGGGTGCAAGGCCACCTTCCAGGATCTCATCCCAGCCGATAATAGTTTTGCCCTTGCTGTTGATATATTTTTCCATGCGCTGGATAAAATAACTCTGCAACTCATGCTCATCTTTCAGGTTATTGTCTTTGATCCTTTTCTGGCATTTCGGACAGGTTTTCCAACGTGTTTTGGGAGATTCATCCCCGCCGATATGGATGTATTTTGATGGGAAAAGGCTTACCACTTCATCAATCACATTCTCTAATAAAGTAAACACCGAATCGTTGCCTGCACAGAACACTTCATCATGAACGCCCCAGGTCTGTTCTACCTGGTAAGGACCGCCGGTACAACCAAGGTTAGGATATGCCGCCAGCGCCGCGGAAGAATGACCAGGCATTTCTATTTCCGGAACTACTGTTATATAACGTTGAGCAGCATACGCCACCACATCTTTAATTTCATCACGGGTATAAGAACCGCCATAACGGGTGTTATCATTGCCCTTGCCGGGGTAACGTCCAATGATAGTACCATCTCTAAAACCACCCACCTGCGTCAGCCGAGGGTATTTTGGTACCGGGAAGCGCCAGCCCTGGTCTTCCGTAAGGTGCCAGTGGAAATAGTTCATTTTATGCAGGGCGATGTAATCGATGTATTTTTTTACGAAATCAACCGGGAAGAAGTGCCTGCCCACGTCCAGCATCAATCCCCTATAAGCAAATCGGGGGTAGTCAGTGATGCTTGTAAAAGGAATCTTGAAAGAGGTGGACTTTTCTACAGGCAGCAACTGGATGAGTGACTGTATCCCGTAAAACACGCCATTCTCGTTATCACCGGAAATGTAAATACCATTCTTTTTTACCTCTAATGTATAAGCACCCGGAATCGCCTTATCCATTCTTACAAAGTTGAGGTGGATGCCATTTGCCGACTTGCTTTTTGATGTTTTTAATGTGAAACCATACACTTCCTTCAGGTACAAGTTGAAAAAATTAATCGAATTATCCATTCCCGATCCTTCCACAATAATCGGCGTTTTCGCGGTAATCGTAAAGGAGCCGGCCATAGCCGGGCTTTTTACTTCCACCGGGATGGGTATAATACTAACCTGCGCCGATGCCTGCAAAAGACCTGCAACCATAAGCACACAAAGGACCTTTAATTTAAACATATTTGAAATTTTAAGAATTGATGTTGATTCGCGGGTCTAAGCTACAGGTTTAACATGAAAAAGGAACAAACAAACGGTTGCGGGATTTTGGAACCCGCATCCGAAATTTACTTCCACTAAGCGCCGGAGCAGAAACTATCCTGCCGGTATGTACCACCAAGAGTGGCAGTGGTGGCCGACAAACATAGTTTTTTGATGGTAAAAACGGAAGCCCGGAAATTTCGAAGTTCCGGGCTATCTTTATAAGTCATATGGAAAAGCCAGTACCAACCATTAAAGAAATTGCAAAGCGGCTGAATATTTCCGTGTCTACCGTGTCACGCGCCCTGCATGATCATCATAGCATCGGGCTAAGAACCAAAACGAGGGTTCAGGAACTGGCCAGGGAGCTAAAATACGAGCCCAATCAAACAGCCATATTTTTCAAGCAACGTAAAACTTTTACTATAGGCGTCATCCTGCCGAACCTTTCTGAGGATTTTTTTGCTTCGGCAATAAGTGGCATAGAAGATTATGCGAATACAAAGAAGTATAATGTATTGCTTGGCCAGTCACACGATGATGAGGCGCGCGAGAAGCTGATTGTTGAAACCATGAAGAATCACCGGGTAGACGGGATGCTGATCTCCGTATCAAAAAACACCAGCAACTACAGTCATTTTGATATGCTGAAGGAGTACAATATACCGGTAGTTTTTTTCGACAGGATACCTAAGATGAAGGACATCCATTATGTCGCATGCAAGATGGAGAACGGAATGATGGAAGCGATCAACTTCCTGGTTAAACGAGGTCATCGTAATATCAGTCTTATCAATGGCCCGCAAACGATCGTGGCCACACAGGAGCGGCTGGAAGGTTATATGGAAGCGCTCAAAAAGAACAAGATAAAGATCGATCCCAAATATATTTTCACTACAGACCTTTCGGCAGCAGGCACGCAAAAAGCAATGCAGGAACTGCTTTCATTAAAGCGGAGACCAACAGCAGTGATAACTTTTAACGACTATGTCGCCCTTGACGCCATCCAGTATGCGCAAAAGGAAAAAATAAAGGTCAACAAAGATATTTCCTTTGTGAGTTTCGCTAACCTTCCTATCTGTCACTACATGGAACACCCGCCCCTGGCCTCTGTTGAGCAGTTCCCCTATCAACAAGGCGAAAAAGCCGCCGAAATACTGCTTGAACTTTTAGACAAAAAATCTGATTCGCCAAAGAAAGAGTATAAAAAGGTGATTATGGAGACGAAGCTTGAGGTGCATTGAGGAAGCTGTCAGCCGTCAGCTATCAGCTATCAGCCGTCGTTTATCGTATAATGGCTGATATGATTTAAGGATTCAGCGCTCTGAATACTGGTAAATAATGTGACTAGAGGCCAACTACAATTTTTACATCATTCATCGATTCTGGCAATTTAAGCCGGTGTGATAGAGACCATCGGCTGATAGCTGATAGCTGACGGCTGATAGCTAGCGCAGCGACACTGCTTCCGCTACCGGGTGGGCTGCTGTAAATTTATATCCCGCGAAGTTGGCGATTGTTTGGGCGAATTGTTTCTGGTAAATTTGGGTGGCGGTCTTTATCTCTCCTTTTGCTGCGATGCCCGGACCCATCACACCAAACCATATTTCATGCGAATCGCGTATCGACTTACCATGACCTGTCCATTGCTTTTTGTCGGCATCACCACGGCCATGGTCAACTGTAATAAACATCGCGGTTTTATTTTTGTATTGTGGGTCGTTTTGCACGAAACTCCAGATATCGGAGAGCCATTGATCCCATTTGTTGGCGGCATCAAGATAACTCCTGTATTTGCCTGCATGCGCCCATTCGTCTGTTTCTCCATACGCGATGTATAATACTTTGGACTTTTTCACGGCCAGGTGTTCCATGGCCGCATAATGCGTGTAAACGTCGAAACATTCGTCCTGGTGCCATGGTTTGTAGGAGTCATTTCGCATCTTGTTAATGAGTTGTTCTTGTTTGGTGGGCACTTTGCCACCAGTATTATCATAAGCGGCTATAACCGGGAAGCCGCAGCGCTCTTCGTTCAGGATACGGTTAAAAGCCTCCCAGGCGCTGAAAGCCGCCACCCTGCCTTTATACGGAGCCTGTTTGTTTAAAAACTCCAGTACATTCACCTGCGGATTGGGCGGATACTCGTTCGAGTTGATTTTTTCATCAGGATTACCGGTGAATATCTCATTGTACCCAGGGTAAGAAAACCAGTATGGGTTGGCGTTATCAACCTTGTTGTTGTAAGTACGGTTACCATAAAGCTGGCCGTTCTGCGCGACAGTGCTCCACAAGAAAGGAAAAAGTTTCTTCCTGCGATCATTAATATCTGCGGAACCATACTTTTTGAAAATATAAGCGCTGTCTCCTTCGTTATACTGTTTTAAATTTGCCAGTTCGGTATCCATGCCTTTAAAAACTTCCTGCCAGCGAAGACCGTCAGAAGTGATGATAATAATGTTCTCGATTTTCTGTTGAGAGGAAACAGGCTGGCTCGCAAAACAGCAGGACAGCAATATAAAGAAGGAAGATCTTAGCATCCGGATTATTTAAATGTAAGGTTTACAATGGCATAGCTATAAACGTTGCTAAATATACGGATTTCACCTGTTAAATTATCCGCAAACGATTGCGGGTGTTAATTACCATTTGTTTGGTTATGTTTGATATTAAATAAGAATTTTACACCTTTATACCTTGCAAAATGAACAACATGATTTTATCGGAATATGGTCTTGACCCTGACCAATGCCAGATTAAATCTTATGGGAGCGGACTTATCAATAATACCTGGAGGATTACCAATTCGCAGGATGACTATATCTTGCAACGTATAAACGAAAAGGTATTTGTGCACCCGGCAGATATTGCCTATAACATTCATACGATCGCCGGGTATTTAAATCTTGTTTATCCGAATTACTTATTTACCGTTCCTGTGCAAACAAGGGATGGTAAAGAATTAGTTTTTGATCGTGCGGAAGGATTTTTCAGGCTTTTCCCTTTTGTTAAAAATTCTCACACGATAGATGTTGTGATGAATCCACAGCAGGCTTATGAGGCGTCTCGCCAGTTTGGGATGTTTACAAAATTATTGTCTGGCCTTTCAGCTGTAGAGCTTCGTTTAACCATACCCGATTTTCACAATCTCTCGCTGCGATACAGCCAGTTTGAGAAAGCACTGGAGAACGGCAATGAGCACCGTATTAAACAATCCACAGACGCCATCCAGTTTATCCAGGACAACAAATCTCTCCTCGAACAATTTGAAAGGATCAGCACCAACCCGAATTTTAAACTACGTGTAACCCATCACGATACCAAGATCAGTAATGTATTGTTCGATAAGGATGACAAAGGCATCTGCGTTATAGATCTCGACACATTAATGCCAGGCTTTTTTATCAGCGATGTCGGGGACATGATGCGTACCTA
>JBBPYM010000116.1:0-2837 GCA_038199905.1 Chitinophagales bacterium
GCTTGGAGAGGCGGGCATCATTCAAATGGATCCTGTACAACCCTCACCAATATACGAAGCACTTGCAGCAATACAAGCTTTCCAGCCAGTGTGGGTGGTAAAGCGAACAGTAGGAGGAGTGACCCTGATGGACGGATTGCTACTGGAGAACGAGCAAGGCAACCGATTGTTTTTCAAAGCGCCAGATGAGTACGTTAAAGGCATTAAGCACGGAAATGTTTCTTAACGAGAAGCCCTCAGTGTTCCCTCTTTTTCCCTACTGCATCTCCTCTTCGGTTAAAAAAAAACACACCACCTCAAACCTCTCTACACATGGTAACCATTTTCAAAACATGAAACATTTATCTCTTTTAGTTCTGGTACTATTTTTTGCAACAAACTCATCCTCACAAACCCGTGTTATAGTCGATACAGACATAGATTCCGATGTGGACGATGTTGCCGCGCTCGCAATGCTGCACAACCTGGTATCAAACAAAGAGATTATACTGTCAGGGATTATCGTAACCAGCGATGATCCCTTTGCGCCCGTTTGTGTAAACGCTGTTAACACATATTTCGAAAGGAAGAACATTCCAATTGGCTTCAACAAAAAACAACCTGCTTTAAAAAACCATTCAAAATACACGAGGCAAATAAGCGAGGAGTTTCCACACCAACTAACATCCTATAAAAACGCTTTTGAAAATGTTGATCTATACCGGAAACTACTGAGTAGCAGCCCTGATGGTTCCGTTGTAATAGTAACGCTGGGTCACCTAACCTCTATGCAAGACCTCCTGCAATCGAAGGGCGATAGATATTCTCCCTTAAACGGAAAAGACCTGGTTGAAAAGAAAGCAGTCCGCTGGATATGCATGGGCGGCATGTACCCGTCAGGCAAAGAAGCTAATTTCTATCGCCCCGATCCCCTTTCGACAGTATACTGCGTTAAGGAATGGTTGAAACCGGTTATATTCTGCGGTTGGGAAGCTGGCAATAAAATCATCAGTGGCGGCCAGGAAATTAAGACGGTATTGTCCGTTGAAAGTCCCGTGTACAGGGCGTTTGAACTGTATAATAATTTTGCCGGTCGCCCTAGCTGGGACCAGCTTGCTATCTTGTTGTTAAAAAGTGATTTTGAAAAATACTTCGATATCATCTCAGACGGATTTAACCAGGTTGAAGCCGATGGCAGCAACAAATGGATTACAGGAGCTAAGGGCAATCACTCTTATATTCGCATCAAGCCTGGAATAGATCCAGGTATTATTGCTCAGCTTATAAATAACATGACAAAGAAAGTAAAATGAAAATATTTATCCGGTCACTTATCATATTTGTTGCAGGTACAATTTTCCTTTACGCTGAAAATAGGGAAACCCAACCCTTGCCTTTACTAAAAGTCAGCAAGAGTGGACGTTATCTTATAAAGGAAAATGGCGAGCCTTTCTTCTGGCTGGGCGACACTGCGTGGAATCTTTTTATTCGCTTGAACCGTGAAGAAGCCCAGCGCTACTTAAAAGATCGCAAGGATAAAAAGTTTACCATAATCCAGGCTCACCTTTTAGGCTGGAATTTAAATGATATAAACGCTTACGGTGCCCTGGCTTTTAAGGATAACAATTTTAACAGTCCCAATGAAACCTATTGGAAACATGTTGATTATATTATTAAAACAGCCAGTAAGATGGGCCTGTACCTGGCGCTGCTGCCGGCCTGGGCGAGTTCCTACACAGAGCCACGCCGCACAAAGTCCGCGGACACTGTTAATCTTCCACTGCGCGCAGACACAGCTACCGCTTACCACTATGCGCGATTTCTTGGAACACGCTATAAAAATTACAAAAACATTATCTGGATCCTGGGAGGCGATGTATGGGGAACAAAGGATGGGATATATGATAATATTGCAATGGGCCTTACAGAGACATTTGCCGATGGAGATCCTTCCAGCATAATAATGAGCTTTCATCCGCAGGGTGGCACCAACCGACCACCGGCAACTTCATCAAGTGAATTTTACCAGGGTAAAAGCTGGTTAGATTTCAATATGATCCAGTCGGGGCACCGCGTAGGTAATAAAAATTACGAACGGATAAAAAAAGATTATGACACCCTGCCCGTTAAGCCCACGATGGAATCAGAACCCTCTTACGAGCAACACCCTGTACAGCACCTGTTCAAAAACGGCGTTTTTAAAGCAATAGATTTGAGGCAGAGGGCCTACTGGTCCTTATTTGCAGGTGGCTTTGGCTTTACGTATGGAGCCAACGGTATCTGGCAAATGGATAAGGCGGATAAGATAGAACAGGCAACCCATCATAACTTTTTCTGGTACGAGGCACTGGACTTTGAGGGCGCTAAACAAATGGCTTTTGTGAGGAGCCTGATGGAATCCCGCCCCTTTATTCATCCCGAGCGTGTTCCTGATCAGGCCATGGTGTTGTCTGAAAATTCAAATGCTGAAGGTCATATTCAGTGCACACGTGCAGATGACTATTCTTATGCGATGGTCTATTCAACCAACGGCTCTGCGTTTCAGGTTGATCTATCAGGCTTCAAAGATCACGAAGTGAACGCATGGTGGTATAATCCGCGAGATGGAGAAACATACAACGGCAATAATAAGCACACTCGCAAACCCTTTAAAATCATACAAAAAAATGGAAGCCATACATTTGATCCTCCCGGAGCGGAAGGAGTGGACAATGACTGGATATTGGTGATCGATGATGGGGCTAAAATGTACGGAGTTCCGGGTGAGAGGGCAGGGTGATGGACAATTTGCCGGGGAGGCCAACGTTCATTCTTGAAAATTTACTTTTTTATCGAAAGCATATACACTAAAAGGCAAC
>JBBPYM010000117.1:0-8408 GCA_038199905.1 Chitinophagales bacterium
CGTGTGCAGGAACAATTTTTAATGTCCATTTGATAGATTAACAACTTATCAATGCAAGGGCGCTGCAAGCGCGATAGCTGATAGCTGATAGCTGATAGCTGATAGCTGATAGCTGATAGCTGATAGCTGATAGCTGCAAGCTGATAGCTGCAAGCGCGATAGCTGATAGCTAATTCTGGGGCCAGCGATAATTTGTTAATTTCTTTATCGGTTAAAGACGCCGGCTAAGCCAGCAATGGAAATGATGGGCCGGTTTGCATCATCTAAAATGATCACAAGATCAATACAATGGTACCAGCGATGATCAGTGCTGCACCGAGCATCATTTTTAGCGTTATTATTTCTTTTAGGAACACAGCTGCCAGGATGATCGTTAAAGCGACACTTAGTTTATCCACCGGCGCAACCTGCGACACTTTGCCTGCCTGTAAAGCTTTAAAGTAAAATACCCATGACAAGCCGGTAGCGACCCCGGAAATAATAAGAAAAAGGTAATTGTGTCTGGAGATGGTTTCCAGGCCTCGCTGTTCGCTGCGCGCAAACACGATTGCCCAGGCTATCACCAGTATTACAACGGTCCGAATGGCTGTCGCGAGGTCGCTATTGACGTTGCTTACACCAACCTTGGCAAAAATCGCGGTCAGGGCGGCAAAAAACGCCGACAACAAAGCATATATCCACCACATAACATTGTCGATTTTGGTGATGAAATCATCCTCCCAAACTTGAAAGGGTGGGTACTAATACTTCAAATGTAAACCATCATAAGAAATTACAATCATTGTTCGATTAAGGCTTCCAATCATCAGTTCTAAAAAGATTAACAGGCAAACCGTCTTTATTGAACAGATTGGGTATAGACTCATTGAGAAAGCCAAATCGCACGGCCACAGGATTTTTCAGTGTTTTATTCGAAACAACAACTGTGCTGCCATCAATCCTGGCAATGGCCGGTAGAAAGCGGTGGTCCTCCCCTGCTATAAAGAATGAAGTTGGCGCGCCATTTTTGCTCATTAAGCCGTTGTCTGCATTATCAAAATATATTCTTATTCCTTCTTTCTCAGTCTTCATGCTTTGGTAAAGCGGGCTTTTGTACGCAATGTCTGTTCTGCCATAGGTTTCGGCAAGTGCCAGGTTTGCCAGCCGGGTAGCAACATCTATTTTGTTTTTAGGATGAATATTTTTTATATCATCAACCAGGTCACTTATTACCACCATGCCGGTATTCGGATAAGATAAACTCTTTGTTTGTGTTTCTCTGAGCAAAGCCCCGTTCATGGTATTGCCACCGTAGGCAAAGGGTGCAATCTGTACGAAATAAAATGGAAAATCTTTTTTCCATGCTTCCCGCCAGGCGCCTATCATAGCGGTAAAAAGCTGCTGGTAGGTGCTGTAAGTTTCTACGTTGCTCTCGCCCTGGTACCATATTACACCGCCAATAGCAAAGTTGGTTATAGGATGGATCATGGCATTGTAAGTTAGTCCTGGATTGCTTGGCCAGTAAGCAACTTCCTTTATTTTCCTGGCGGCGGAATCGAGTACAGCATTCTTCTGAACAACCTCAATGGGTGTCCATACTTCGGCTGGTGTGCCGCCCCAGTTGGAATTAACCAGGCCAACGGGAACCTGTAAGTCATTTTGCAACTTTTTGCCGAAGAAATAACCGATGGCACTGAAATGTTTCATCTCTTCAGGGGTACAAACTTTCCAGCTTCCACCGCAATTATCCTGGGGATAGTCAGCAGTTGTTTTTGGAATATAGAAAAAACGAATTTTGTTGTTATTGGCTTTTGGCGCTTCTTCCAGCGATTGCGGCAGCTGCTGGTCACCACTCCATTCCATATTGCTCTGACCGCTGCATACCCATACTTCGCCGATCATTACATCTTCCAAAACAATATTATTGGCACCGGTTAACGTAATTTTATATGGACCGCCTGCTGCAGGCGTTTTTATTTGCAGCACCCATTTAGAACCATTGGTGCCTGTCGTCTTGTAAGTGGTCGTATCCCAATCCGTTTTTATGCGCACCTGCTCACCGGGGTTGCACCAGCCCCAAAGTTTCACATCTGACTTTTGCTGCAATACCATATGGCTGCCGATGATAGCGGGCAGCCGTATTTCTGCAAACAATTTATTTTGGCAAGAAATGAAAGCAATGACAATGAATAATAATCCTTTCATAACGGGTAGCAATAGTTTACTTCCCGAAAGTATGTTTTTCTTAGTGTTACCGGTGGATAAAGATGCTGTGAATTCATACAAAATTAGCCGGAGGTTTCCACCGAGACAGAATTTGCCTTTAAACTGTTTGCTGACCAGCTTTTACACCAATGGTATTGCTGACCTGGCTCCCAGTAAAGTAGATCATTTAGTAAATTTGAATTGAATTTTGAGGCACCCTCCTAAACGGGAGAGTACCCGTTTATGGTACGGGGCACTGGTATGCAATGAAATGGATTTTAAAAGTGGTGTGGTCCGGGTGTTGATTTATTAAAAAGCAGTCCTGTTATTTAAGCCTACGTGCATCGCATCGACCCGCTGCCGATTCAAATTCAATTACACCTGCCGCTGCCGTTACGCTTTTTATAATCTTTGGTTTACCCGCCCTGCTTAGCTCCCACTGACCTTCCCTCAACCCGGTTATTAATACCTGTGTACTGCCCTGGGTGTTTGTTGCAACGTTGAATTGCAAGGGGCCATCCAGTTTTGCTGTTTTTTTGCTTAGAAGAATCAGCTTGTCCTTAATTAAAACACCAGCCAGATCCTTGAAGTCAACATAACCGATTTTCAATGGGCTCACTGCTTCGTTATTATCCATTACCTGCAGCACATTGAGGAACACATCTTTTTTTGCAGGCCGCACAGGCGATAGCTCTACCCGCCATGCACCGGGTTCTTCGGCGCCATCTTCGGTTTTTAGGCTCTGCGGATAATTAACACCGTTTACTTCAAAGGCCCTTCCCACTCCGCCAATTTTTCGGATTGAACTGTTAGTGGCGTTTGGTAATAAAGTGGTGTTCACCAGGCGACCACTATAACCATGTTCTGTTCTGCTGATGGTAAAATCGTTGTTAGCAATTACCGGTTCTTCCATAGCATGTAACAACCAGCTTTTTTTTAAATTTGGTTGGGATGATTCTATCCTGTCGTACACGATCATTGCCGCCGGGTGAACGGAATCTTTAAAGTTGATGAATACAAATGATCGTTTGTAATCTGCTACTTTATCTGAATAGGCTTTTGTCAGGTCACCCTCCAGGTAACTAAAAACCGGTTGAAGGGAACCGATTCCGGTATAATGCGACAACACCTTTGCTACCCGGTAATCTTTGCTAAAAAGCTCCTCCGCTTTGTATGGTTCATAACCGCTGTTGGGAAACCTTTGTCCGCCATCATTTGCCAGGTCAAACCTGCTCCACACAAATTTTTCAGATGAGTCAAATACCAGCATTGTATTATGCGCAATTGTTCGTTTGTGATAGTTCCTGTCGTGCGCACTGCCGTAAGCGCTTTGCGTGCCTTCATAGATGCCCGCGTCTATGGCCAGGGCTCCTTTGTAATAAAGCTGGAAGCTGCCGGCGTCGAGGTGCTGGTGGTTGGCAAACCAGATACCGCCAATCTTCATCTCCGCGACCACGGTGTTGGAACTTTTGGTACTGTCCCACCCGGTGCGGGCAACCATGAGACCGGAGGGATCTCCAAAGAATTTTGTATTGGAAAGTTTAATGGCTGGAGATGGCTTGATAGATGGATCCGAAAAGAGAATCATCCAGAGGTCGCTGATGGCGCCGCGACTATGGCGCAGCGCATTCTGTTTCAGAAATTCATATTTCAGGAAAGGATCTTTATAATAATTTGATGCAAGCATCAACGGTAGCGGAAAAGACCAGTATTCATCAATTTTTGCCTGCGATGCCTTGTAGGAGTCGCCATCCCTAAGGAGTTGACCATCGGGCCTGCGTGTATATATCCAACGGGAAGGGATAACCGCGTGTTCGTCAATGAAAATGTTCTTATAACCCATTCTTTCAAAAAGAAAGGCTGCGAAAACCTCCCATTGGTATCGGTAAGAACCATAAGAATCGCCCTGGTGGTGCATTTCGCTGTTAGACCAGTAGTTCCTGATGGGTACAAAGTCATGAAAGAACCTGTTGGCCGATAGATTATAAATCTCCTTGTCTTCTCCGTAAACAGCTATGCCTGCCGATAACAGGTCACGCATCAGTTGGGCCTCGGATCCATGACCAACAACACCACCCTGTTTTACCGGTGGATAACCAATCTCCATAGAAGCAGCCAATTTTTTAAGTGCCGCGATGAAGAATATTTTTTCACCAGGTGTTAACAGTTCATAACACCAGTCGTAGACAATCGCCGCGGTGTGAATTGTTTCCCCAATATTACGGGTAACATCCAGCTTCTCAGGGAACACAACTTTGCGCAGGAAGTCAGACATCATGTTTATGGTAACCCTGCCAGCTTCACGATCCTTATCAAATAAATAAACCACCGCCCTGGCTTGTATAATTGATGTGAGCTGCGTTTTAAAATTGCCCTTCGTACTATCAGTGATTGGCTGAAGCCCGGGATCGTTAGTTTTACTCAATAACTGCATCCTTTGCCAAACATCTTTTAACTCGTCGCTGGCCAGGTTTTCTTTTATCCGCGGAAGAATTTCGTTATTAATAAACACTCTTGGATGTTCAGGAGGCGGAACGGGAATAGCATTTGACATGTATTTGTCCACCAGTGGACTGGTTTGAGCGGAGGCGGTTCCAACCAAACTATACAAAACAATAAAGCAAATGTGCATTAATTTCATAACTAAAACATTATGGAACCTTTTATGATTGTTAAGTATTACAGTTGATCTTACGTGAGGATATGTCAACGGGTTTATGGTGGTTAATCTGGTTAGTTTGTTTCTTTTGTAAAGTAAGCAAACAGGTCGCGGGTTTCCTTTGCTGACAAATTATCCAATAGTTTTTCAGGCATCAGCGAGGCCGTTAGTTCTTTCATTTCCTTAATCTTGTCGTTCGCCAGGGTGATCTGTTCTCCGCTCATGAGTTGAAGGGAGATCGTTTTTTCATTCCTGTTTTTTATGGTGCCCAGCAGGGTGCGGCCATCTTTGGTGACCAGCTGGGTCATGAGATAACCTTCCCTTATATAGGCAGAAGGATCCACTATGTTGATGAGCAGGTCCGTGATATTCCTGCGGTCATAACCAGTAAGATCAGGACCGATAGCGTTACCTTCATTAAAAAGTTTATGGCAACTGCCGCATGTGTTGATAAAAAGGCGCTTGC
Source organism: Chitinophagales bacterium (assembly GCA_038199905.1). Taxonomy (GTDB): domain Bacteria; phylum Bacteroidota; class Bacteroidia; order Chitinophagales; family Chitinophagaceae; genus JADCRZ01. Next base: position 5,310 of record JBBPYM010000117.1, read on the forward strand.
CTGCAACGGCATCACCAGTACCTTCTTTGAGAACCTGTAAAATCTGCGTTATACGCGTGTTCTTTTCTGCAGTTGAAGCGGTACCAACGGCGGGCCATAAGCGCTTTGTCTGCTGGCTTATGGTGGCATCATTCAATGCCATCAATTGCCTGGCCACCTGTATGGGAACATCCGTGCTTTTGATTGCAGTGCCAGGCTTTTCTACTGCCTCCAGGAAGGTTTTGGCCCAGGACACCCTGCTGGCGAAAAGGCTCAAAGCCGTATTACGAACTGAACTGTCACTGGCAAATGCTGTAGGATAGGCAGCTACCATCTGTGTGCCAATAAAGTCCAGGTTAAATCTTTGAAGCGCATGCATCGCGGCTTCCCTGATAGTCACGGGAGCAGCCTGGTCTAAAGTAATGTTTATTAAAACAGGTGCCGCAGGTGACTTAGCCAATTCTCCAATCAAACGTATAAGCTGTAGTCTCTCTTCTTTTTTTACTTTATTATCAGGGATGATTTTAATCGCGGTATCAAAAGCCTGATGTTGCCCCTGGCTTAGTGAGATGGTCAATAACTCTTTTGACAAAATAGCTTGATATGGCTTTAATGCTTGTAGCACGTTTAATGGCAGCGTGGCACTGCTTCCGCCGCGCAGCCCTTCATTGAGACCTGCCACCAGCATCCTTGCTTCATCGGCAGAAGGTGCCAGTGCTAACAGTGTAGCCAAAGTATTGAAATTCTCCTCTCCCCCAGCCATTACCGCACGTTGGGCTAAATTTTTGAGCATAAAACGTTTAACAGTTTCTTGCTTCCAGATCGCCTTATCAGCAAACATATTTAGAAGTAGCTGCCTGTCGGTGGCTGCTTTTGCTTCGATGGCCCACCAGAGTTGCAATGGTATATCCGGGTCCGCCGAATCATTATGATTGATCAATAAAGCTTTTATAATGGCCACCGAAGATTTCCCGGGCCGGCGCTTTGCTGTTGCCGCCAACTGGCTTCTTACTTCGGCGTGTGGCTCTTTTTCAGCAGTCTCAATCATGGCCGACAACACAAGCTGCGAGAGCTGGCTGCTATCGCCCAGCAGACGAACTGCCCACATCCTAACGAAAGGATCGCCGTGTTGCAATGCGGTGATCGCAATTTCATCGGTGAGTCCGCCGGAAAGATTGATGGCCCATAATGCTTCCAGGGCTGCCTGTGCATCCCCAGACCTTAGCACTGGAATTAGCTTATCAACTACCGACCTGTCTTTCCTGTCTGCAAACTGTTGCAGCGCCTGTTGCCTGTACCATTTCTCGGGGTGATAAAGAAGTTTTACCAGCTGATCCGTATTATAGCTGCTGATATCAAATGGTGGTACGCCTGTTTTGCCGCTCTCGCTATGAAGACGGTATATACGCCCACTACCCTTGTCCCAGGTATCACGGGGATCAATATGCGAAAGCCGGCTGTCGTACCAGTCCGCAAGGTAAATACCACCATCAGGACCCGTTTTAATATCTACCGGCCTGAACCATCTGTCCGAACTTGTGAGTATGCGTTCCAGATCAGTATTTTTAAAGGAAGAGCCCGCCTCATCAAAGCTGCTTAGCTGCACGAAATTCTGTAGTGGGTTTATGGCGATCATCTTCCCGTTATAACGTTTTGGCATACCTGCCCCCTGGTAACGGATAAAAGCGTGTGTAAAGCGAATCTTATCACCTTTTAACGGCATACTTGGCAGGTAGCCAAAGGCGTATGGGTTAGTAACCGGACCATGTTTGTCATTGTTCTTAACATAGTACGCTCCTTCTTTGTAATACATCCCTCTTTCATTGCCGTTATGCCCCGAAAAAAATCTTCCTTTTTCATCTATCTCCACATAGAAAGTGTTGCCACCGCCTTCCGCATATACTTCAAATACTTTTGTTCCAGGATGGTATCGCCAGATTGCCTGGCCATTAAAACGTACATTTTTTGATACGGCGGAACTTACATCCGCGGTGCAGGTACTTCCCTGCGCACCATATAACCAGCCATCTGGCCCCCAGCGAAGACTATTGGCCGCGGCATGGGTATCTTCCAGGCCGAAACCGCTAAGGTGCACTTCAGGCGCGCCATCTGGAAGTCCATCGTTATTGCTGTCAGGATAAGCAATAAGATAAGGCGGGTTTAGCACCCAAATCTTTTTGCGCCCGAGCACCACGCTGGTCGCCATATTCAGCCCGGTTATAACATCCCTGGAACTTTCAAATTTACCGTCCCCGTCTTTGTCTTCAAATACGGTTATTTTGTCTGCGCCCTTCTGCCCGGCGGGCGGAGCTGCAGGCAGATGATTGTATGTGGCACGCAGGTATTGATCCAGGTCCACCACTTTCAGTCCGCGCGGGTATGGGTACTGGTTATACTGTACCACCCACATGCGGCCGCGGAAATCAAAGCTGATATGCAGTGGCTGGGTGATGGCCGGTTCCGAAAGCACCAGTTCGAGAGCCAGGTCATTCGGGTAGCGAAAAGTTTTCAGCGCATCTTGTGGTGGGGTGGCGACCGAACTGTCGGTTAATGCTCCCCTGCCTTCAAAATTACGCATGAAACTATCCACCTTAGCATTACCTGCTACCTCTTCAATATGAGTTCCCCTATTTGTTCTGCGGTTGCTGCAGCCACACAGAACAACAAAGAGCACCGATATCAAACTCATCATGAGTTTGGGTGTGACAGGGAACTTCAGCATATTACTTATTTTGATGCTTCTTTGCTTTCCGCATAACAGTTTCTATTTTTACCGGCTTCCCGTTCCTTAACTTACTTTGTCCTGCAGCTTCCATAAACGCAAAAATCTCTAAAGTTTCGGCAGCAGTTACCGGCGGCTTACCGGTTTCAAAGAATTTTATGATCTCCAGTAACAAAGCGTTGTAGCCATCAAACGGCCCCAGTGACTGGTTTCCTTTTTCTCCATAAACGGTACCGCCATAGTCGTGCTTGCCGCTACGTGTACCACGGAAGCTGCCGAGACGTCCATCTGCCCATCTACCGACCACAATATCCGTATCTGGTGAGCTCACCCTGCTCACTTCAACACAACCAGTGCCCATCGCTGTAAACAGCAACTCAACACCATGAATACCATAC
>JBBPYM010000118.1:0-5659 GCA_038199905.1 Chitinophagales bacterium
CCATTCCTTTTGCAAACCTCCGCTTACAAAACAGGCCCATCCGCTATAGCCTGGTAAAAATAATAAATATAGGTATCAACATCGGACTTAACGTGTTCTTCCTGCTGGCTTGCCCATGGTTTGTCGAAAACAATTACACATTTGTAGCTGCTTTTTATGATCCCTCCATGGCAGTCAGCTATATCTTTATATCAAACCTTGTCGCCAGCGCAGTGACATGGCTGATTCTATTGCCGGAAATAACAGGCATAGACTGGAAAATAGACAAGCCCCTTTTAAAACGGCTTGTCATATACTCATTACCGTTAATTGTTGTCGGACTTGCAGGTATGGTAAATGAAACATTAGACCGGGCATATTTTCTTCCCAACTTTCTACCTTATAGCAAACAACAGAATGACTACCTTATCGGGGTATATGGTGCCAATTATAAACTTTCTATCCTGATAACTCTTTTTATACAAGCTTTTCGTATGGGTGCCGAGCCGTTCTTTTTTCAACAGGCAGAGGCTAAAGATGCCCGGCAGACTTACGCACGGGTGATGAAATATTTTGTGATCGTACTTAGCATCATGTTCTTGTCTGTAGCCATGTATATGAATGTTTGGAAGTATTTTCTCAGACAGGAAGTATACTGGCAGGGATTATACGTGGTTCCAACCCTACTGCTGGCAAATATCTTCCTGGGTATCTATTATAATCTTTCTATCTGGTTTAAGCTAAGCAACCAGACAAAAATGGGTGCATATATTACCATTATAACAGCGATACTGGCTTTCGTGCTGAACATCTGGTGGATTCCAATCTATGGCTATTTTGGTTCAGCTATGGCTACTATGATCTGTTATGGGGTACAAATGAGTATTTGCTACTGGCTGGGACAGAAATATTATCCTATCCCATACCCTACAAAGAAACTGCTAAGTATTATTGGCCTTTCTGTTTTCTTCTACGGAGTGTACTGGCTCATTATCAGGTATTTTATCTCTCCCCATGATATTTATGCGTTAAACCCTATATCAATTGCCATTGCAACGGCATTACTGCTGACCTTTATCTATATTATGTACAGGATTGAAAAGCCATATCTCAAGAATCTCCGTGCTCCTTTACCCAAGAAGGCCGATGATTGAAGTTACTTAAAAAAGGGATTATTTCTTTTCTCAAAACCAATGGTTGTTGTCTCGCCGTGCCCGGGATAAACCACTACCTCATCCGGTAACGTAAATAACTGTTCCCTGATACTCCGCAGCAGCGTATTGTGATCACCGCCAGGCAAATCGGTTCTTCCAATACTTCCTTTAAATAATACATCGCCGCCAATAATAAATTTTTGAGCCTCGCAGTAAAAACAAACATGCCCCGGTGAATGTCCTGGCGTAAAAAGAATGGTAAGCTCGTCGTCATCCAACAAAATCTTTTCTCCTTCCTTTAAATAAATTAGTTCGTCACCATAGTTATCAAATGGAAGGTTCCAGCTTTTGCCTGAAATCGGCGCATAGGCAAGAACGGGCTTTTCCCTTTCATGAATGTGGAGCGGTGTCTCGTATGTTTCAAAAATAAATTTGTTGCCAAAAACATGATCCAGGTGGCAGTGGGTATTTAACAAATATTTAGGCTCGAGTTTATACATTTCAACGAAATCCTGGAGTTCTCGCTTTTCAGCGCTGAAATAACATCCGGGATCAACTATACAGCTATTAAGTTGTTCATTGAATAATATATAAGTATTTTCCTGTACCGGATTAAACGTAAAGCCTTTCACTGTAATCATAAGAGCAACATTTTAATATGGATTTCACCGATTAGCGGTAAAAACATAATTTTAATACACAATTAGATGGATATGCAAGTTCTGAAGAATTCTCTGTTGACAAAATTTTACCTGAAATGTTGGTTATTGTGTGGTCTTTTACTTTCTTCCATTCTTACATTGCCCGTAATGGGCCAATTAAACACCGTGGAATTTGGAAAGAACAGGGTTCAATTCAAAAAGTTTAAATGGGCATATTATCAAACTGAAAATTTTAACAGCTATTATAGCCAGAATGGTGAACCGTTAGCCAAATTTGTGGCACAGATAGCTGAAAAAGAATTACCTGACTTGGAAAACTTCACTGAATACGGACTGCAGAGAAGAGCAAACATTATCATTTATAATAGCTACAACGAGCTGGAACAATCAAATATCGGTTTATCCAATGACTGGCAAGCAACAGGCGGTAATACAAAGCTGGTTAACAATAAAATGATCGTGTATTTTAATGGCAATCATTATGACCTTCGCAGGCAGGTCAGGGAAGGTCTTGCGAAAATTTTGGTAGATAACCTTTTATTTGGAGATGACCTCGGTGAATTTGCTGCCAACCAGGCATTGCTTGATCTTCCAAAATGGCTGACAGACGGTTATGTTTCCTATGCCGGTGAAAACTGGAACACTGACCTTGATGATAAATTGAAATCTGCTATGCTTTCCGGTAGGTATAAAAATTTTTACCAGTTTGCTTTCGAAAAACCATTGTTGGCTGGACACTCATTCTGGTATTATATTGCCGAAACATATAAAAAAGAAAACGTTACCTATTTTCTATACTTGTCACGGGTATATCGCAACCTCAACGGCGCATCACAAAGAATTACCAAAAAGAAATTTAAGGAACTGCTTAGTGAATTCATGACTTTCCAGGAACAGAAATATGACAAGGATATCAGGTCCAGGCGCAATTCTCCTAAAGGCTCGATGTCTGTCGTAGAAGAAATCAGTCACAACCGCGACTATTTCCGCTTTGCAGCTAATCCCGCGCCAAGGAGCCAGTCATACGCAGTGGTGGAATTTAGAAAAGGAATTGAAAGAGTAGTATTATACAATGATTATTCAGATAAAAAAGTACTCCTAAAAAGTGGTGTCAGGATCGCTGATAACATCCCTAATCCTAATTACCCTCTGCTGGCATGGGATCCCAAAGGAAACCGCCTCGGTGTTGTTTACTGGCAGGAGGGCAAGGTGAAGTTTTTCATTTATGACATGTTAACCAAGTACAAAACCATCAAGCAGGATCTTCCTGAATTTGACCAGGTACAGGATTTTAAATTTATGCTGGACGGCAATACCTTATTATTTAGTGCAGTAAAGAAGGGGCAGTCAGATATTTTTGTTTATAAGATCGATAGTCAAACCACCGAACAGATAACCAATGATGTGTATGATGACCTGGATGCGTCATTTGTTGCCTTCCCCGGCAAAACAGGTATTATGTATGCTTCAAACCGGTCATCCTCCACTGCCAAAACTGCCGATACCGTTTTACCTTCCGATCACCGCTTTAATGTTTTCCTGATCGACAACTGGAATAAAAGTGAATTCAAACAAATATCACAGCTTACCAATCTTCGGTTTGGCGATGCACGCAATCCAACACAATATAACAACACGCATTTTACTTTTGTAAGTGACGAAAATGGCGTAGGCAACAGGTACGCGGGTTTCTTTAGAACACAAAGAGCCGGCGTTGACTCCATTTACAAAGTAGGTGATGAATTATTGCGTAATCCTGACAGAAGGGACCTCGACTCTGTTTTAAAAGCCTACAATAAAGAAGAACCTGATTCCATATTCGCTATTTCCCTGACAAAGGATTCCGCTTATGTTTTCGCGCTTACCAATTACCAGAGCAGTTTGCAGGAAACAAAAATTGCTGGTGACCTCGGCCAGGTAACGGAAGTAAGACAGGAAGGCGACCTGAAGTTTTTATACAAACTAAAGGTGGATGAGAATGCACTGAAGCGGCGGAACATAAACGCCCGCCCAACCGATTTTCGCAGGAAAACTACTGAAGCAGCCCGGCTTGCTGGCGGAGAGGCCCTGACATTTAAGGCACCTTCGGGCGGCAGTGATTCTACCAAAAACAAAGATGTCTTTGAATCTGAATTCAGCAACGAAAAGATAGATTCTATTGAATTAAAAAGGATGGCCGAACAGGCTGCACGTGACCGGCCCCTAACCATCCTGGAAAAAGCCAAACGATGGGACTATAAACTAAAATTTGCCCTCGACCAGGTTACCGGATCATTAGCTAATAGTGATGTGTTGGGAACGCGTTACCAGCCATATACGGGCAGTCTGCCTGTTAATCTTAACAATGGCGCTTTTAACGGCATGATTTCCGCGTCAATATTTGATATGCTGGAAGATTACCGGTTTACTGGAATGTTCCGGTCACCACTGGTGAGCGCTGCAGGCAGTGGTATTCCTGTTAGCATCGGGCAGGAAAATGTATTTTATCCTGGCAGTCAGTCCCTTTTGAATTCAGGCTCGGAGTATCTTGCAAGATTTGACTATTTGAAAAGAAGAATAGACTATTCTCTGATTTATTATCGTAAAACTGATGTAGGACAAACCGGCGAAGGTTATGCCGCAATTTCTTATACAAATCTTTACCAGGGGGTATTAAAATATCCTTTCGACAGGGTAAAAAGTGTTCGGTTGTCCATTGGCGTAAGAACTGATAAAGTGGCAATAAAATGGGCGAACGGTGGGCCAGTAGCCGAACCAGACAGAAAAAGAACCTTTGGCCTGATGCGCCTTGAATATGTTTACGACAATACAGTGCAGAAAGCCACAAATATCATGAATGGTCTTCGGTATAAATTCTTTGTAGATTATAATAGCCAGATCAGCAAGTTAGGCTCACAGGAAGGCCGTAATAGTTTCAACTTTGGGTTTGATGGCCGTTATTATTATCCTATTTACAGGAACTTTATCTGGGCAGCGAGAGCCGGGGGCGATTTTTCCTGGGGCAATCAGAAAATACTTTATTACCTCGGTGGCGTAGATGGTGGACTATACCCTAAATACAGCCAGCAGCCAGCTCCTCAGGATCCCGATTACGCTTTTCAATCACTGGCGGTAAACATGCGCGGATTTCCGCAGAACGTTGCTAATGGCAGTAATGCGGTTGTGCTTAACAGTGAGTTCCGACTACCTGTTTTTGCAACACTGTTTAACAAACCCATTAATAATGCCTTCCTGCGCAACTTCCAGGTAATTCAATTTTTTGACCTGGGAACGGCATGGAATGGCGCTTATAACAAAATCGAAAGACCATTCGTTGTTTACCCAAGCACTCCCACTCCTTCAAACCCTGTGTCTGTTCTAATTAAGGCGGGCGGTATCGGGCCTTTTGTTGGAAGTTACGGATTTGGTGCGCGTAGTACCTTATTCGGTTACTTTCTGCGACTCGACGCTGGCTGGGAAATGAATGGCTTCTTTAGAGGAAAACCAATGCTTCATTTTGCAATGGGAGTTGATTTCTAAAGAGCTATCAGCTGTCAGCTATCAGCAATCAGCCGTTGTCTAAAATCTTGGAAACTACTATTTCATTTATTACTAAATCATACATAAAAGCCCCTGAATACAAGGGCTTTTATGTAAATTGTAAAGCTATTTTATAGCTGAAAGCTGAAAGCTGAAAGCTGAAAGCTGAAAGCTGATAGCTGATAGCTGATAGCTGAAAGCTGATAGCTGATAGCTGATAGCTGATAGCTCACACCCCATACCTTCTGCCGCCGCCCGAATGACTCATCTTCTTCACCGTTTTGTACAATAGCGTAATGAACACTGAATAACACAATATCATTCCCCAGGCATTTTTAAATGCGA
>JBBPYM010000119.1:0-4514 GCA_038199905.1 Chitinophagales bacterium
ACGGCTGATTTCGGTTAAGCACCACCGTTAGCGATCACATTTAATACAAACAAAATTGGATACCTAAAGGATCCCTGCTGCTACCCGTATAGGCCACGTTCACCTGAAAGTTTCCGATCTTGTCAAGTCATGCGCTTCTACTGCGGATCTGCTGGACTTCGAATTTACCCAGCGTTACGGCACAGGTGCAGTGTTTATTTCGGCGGGAGGTTATCACCATCATACAGGCCTGAATACCTGGTATAGCAAACACGCACCCCCTTCTCCTGTTAACGCAAGCGGTTTATTCCATACATTATTTGAAAACTAAATGCCAGATCAGTTCAGCATAAGCCCTTCTTAGCTGAAGGCTGATAGCTCATAGCAGATGGCTGAGAGCTGCTACCAGTTTAAGACACACACTGCAAACTTACAAGTTAACAACATGAATATATTGCCAGGTCAGCATCAAATGAAACCTCCTGCTGCGGAGAAAATCCCAAAAGAATTATCCATTCATGGCGATAAGCGCATCGACAATTATTACTGGCTTAATGAAAACGAAAACCCCGCTACCCTTGAGTACCTGAAAGCAGAGAACAGTTATCTTGATACCGTTCTGTCTTCTACAAAAGAACTGCAGGGGCGTCTGTTCCAGGAAATGAAGGGCCGCATAAAAGAAAAAGATGAGTCAGTGCCCGTTTTTAAGAACGGGTATTTTTATTATACACGTTCGGATGAGGGGAAACAGTATTACAAATATTGCCGCAAAAAACATAGCCTGGAAGCACCGGAAGAGCTGTTGCTGGATGTTGATGAAATGGGCGAAAGTCTTTCTTATCTTTCTGTTAGCGGATTTAATGTCAGTCCTGATAACAGGTTACTCGCTTTCGGCATAGACACCGTTGGCCGTCGTCAATATGTTATACAAGTAAAAGATCTTATCACGGGCGAATTGCTTGCTGACACCTTATTTCCAACAAGTGGCGGATCGGTATGGGCAAATGACAATAAAACGTTGTTTTATGCCGAAACCAACCCGGTAACTTTATTATCTGAAAAGATCAAAAGGCATAAACTGGGTGATAACTATGCGTTTGACCAGGTGGTATATGAAGAAGAAGACAAATCCAATTATATTGGTGTTGGCATCACCAGGTCACGGAAATATATCCTGATCAACTCGAGAGCTACCTTATCGTCTGAGGTAAGAATCTTAAATGCGGATGAGCCTGACAGTGAGTTTCGGATTTTTCAGCCACGCGTTAAAGACATGTTATATACAGTGGAGCATTCCGCAGATTCTTTCATAGTTCTTACTAACTGGGATGCGATCAATTTCAGGCTTATGGAAACAGGCCTGAGCGAAACTTTTCGCGAGAATTGGAAAGAAAAGATAGCTCATCGGGCGGATGTGCTTTTACAAAGCGCTGAGCCCTTCATGAGCCACCTTGTAATAACTGAAAGAACTAACGGGCTTTTGCAAGTGCGAATACATACCCTGCAAACCCGCCATGAAGATTATATTCCGTTTGATGAACCTGCATATACTGCTTTTACAGGCTCAAATCCTGAATTTAATGTAATAAAACTTCGGTACCATTATACATCTCTCACTACACCTGCGTCAACCTATGATTACAATATGGAAACAGGGGAGAAGGCGTTGTTGAAACAACAGGAAGTTGTAGGCGGCTATTCGGTAAAGGATTATAAGACTGAGCGACTGTTTGTAACTGCAGGTGATGGTACAAAAGTGCCTGTTTCTATTGTTTATAAAGCAGGTTTTAGAAAAGACGGCAACAGCCCTCTTTTACTTTATGGATACGGCTCTTATGGCGCAAGTATGGATGCATCTTTTTCTTCCTCCAGGCTAAGCTTGCTAAACCGGGGTTTTGCTTTTGCCATTGCACACATACGCGGAGGACAGGAAATGGGCCGCGCCTGGTATGAGAATGGTAAATTAATGAACAAAAAAAACACGTTCACAGACTTTATCGACTGCGCCGAATACCTTATCCGGGAGAATTATACTTCCAGGGAACATCTCTATGCCCTCGGTGGCAGCGCCGGTGGCTTATTAATTGGGGCAGTTGTCACCATGAGGCCTGACCTGTGGAAAGGAGTGATAGCCGCCGTGCCATTTGTTGATGTGGTAACAACCATGCTGGATGAAACGATTCCACTAACAACAAACGAGTTTGATGAATGGGGCAATCCAAAAAATAAGGATGCTTACGATTATATAAAATCATATTCTCCTTATGATAATATCAAGGAACATTATCCAAACATGCTGGTAACTACTGGCTTACACGATAGCCAGGTGCAATATTTTGAACCCGCCAAATGGGTGGCCGCGATAAGAGATAGAAAAACTGACAACAATATCCTGCTGTTCCATATTAATATGGAAGCCGGGCATGGCGGCGCCTCCGGCAGGTTTGAATACTTGAAGGAAGTTGCGCGGGAATATGCATTTTTGTTTGCATTAGAAGGCATCCCGGCTTAAGACGTTTCTTTTCAACACGCTGAATGCCTCTTTGGTGCTGTGCAATGTTGATCAACTAAAATATCAACACACAAAATCTGATCGCTTCAGATTTTCAGCTATGTATTTCGTACATTTGCACCTTCAAAAATAAATCCTGCAGGCAGTTACAAACTACAGGGTTACAAAATCCAGGTTTTTATGATCTCAGTGAATAATGTTACGCTTTCATTCGGCAAAAGGGTGTTGTTCGATGAAGTGAATCTTACGTTTAACAAAGGCAACTGTTACGGTGTAATCGGCGCGAATGGCGCTGGTAAATCTACTTTCCTGAAGATATTATCTGGAGAGATTGAGCCCAATAAGGGTTCAGTAGATATTACTCCTGGTGAGCGCATGGCGGTGCTAAACCAAAATCACTTCGAATTTGACGAATTTTCGGTCCTGCATACAGTAATGATGGGCCATAAAAAAATGTGGGAAGTGAGCAAGGAGAGAGATTCGATTTACGCGCTTGCTGATTTCACAGAAGAAGACGGCATGCGGGCCGGTGAGCTCGAAGCTGAATTCGGCGAAATGGGCGGTTACACTGCAGAAAGTGATGCCGCCACCCTGTTAAGTGAGCTGGGCGTAGAAGAGGGGATGCACCAGACCCCCTTGAAAGACTTAAATGGTCCCATGAAAGTGCGCGTATTGCTTGCGCAGGCTCTTTTCGGTAACCCGGATGTACTGATTCTTGATGAACCTACCAACGATCTCGACGTTGAAACCATAAACTGGCTTGAGGGCTTCCTCGGCGATTTTGAGAACATTGTAATTGTTGTATCACACGACAGGCACTTCCTGGATTCCGTTTGTACACACGTGGCAGACGTTGATCGCCACAAAATAAAAATATACTCGGGCAACTATACTTTCTGGTATGAAAGCAGCCAGCTTGCCTCAAGGCAGATGACAGACAAAAATAAAAAGACTGAAGATAAAAGAAAAGACCTGCTCGACTTTATCGCCCGATTTAGCGCTAATGCCTCCAAATCGAAACAGGCAACCGCCCGTAAAAAAGCTCTTGAAAAATTGGTAATTGAAGATATCCAGCCTTCTAACCGCAAATACCCTGGTATCATTTTTAAACAAGAACGCGAGGTTGGTAACCAGATATTAAATGTAGAGAAGCTGCAGAAATCAACAGACGGCAGGGTCTTATTCAAAGACGTAAATTTTACCGTTAATAAAGGCGATAAAATAGCATTTTTTTCAAAGGATCATTTCGCTTTAACTACCTTTTTCGAAATCATTAATGGCGAAGTAACCGCGGATGGCGGAAAATACGAATGGGGTACCACCATCACCAAAGCCTACCTTCCGAATGACAACACCGAATTCTTCCAGGATCCATCGATTAACCTGATGGACTGGTTGCGGCAATATGTTCCGCCAACGGTTACTGATGTTGATGAACCCTTCCTTCGTGGTTTCCTGGGCAAAATGCTGTTCAGCGGTGATGAGACTTTCAAAAAAGTTGGCGTATTAAGTGGTGGCGAAAAAGTAAGATGTATGCTCAGCCGCATGATGTTACAGAATCCTAACCTGGTTATTTTGAACGAGCCTACCAACCACCTGGACCTTGAAAGCATCCAGGCATTTAATGAAAGCATGGTAAACTTCAAGGGCGTAGTGATGCTCACTTCTCATGATCATACATTCATGCAGACCGTGGCCAATCGCGTCATTGAAATCACGCCGAAAGGAATTATTGACCGCCTTATGACCTTTGATGAGTACCTTGCAGACGACCGCGTTAAACAAATGCGGGAGGATATGTATTCGTGAGGTATGGGGTGTGAGGTATGGAATTAATTTTTCGTTTTATTAAGAGTCATTGCTTGCAATGGCTTTTTTTTTGAAGGATTACGGGGGTTATGCTGGTACTTGAACAGCTTTACCACCGGTAAGTATGAAAGGTTTACTGTTGCAAACTTTACAGTTCAAACCATTTCATCCTGCTTAACTTTATATCCAAACACTGAACCGTTAGCTTGAAACT